>CAKZTM010000100.1 GCA_937920555.1 uncultured Paracoccaceae bacterium
CGCGGAAAAAGCGCGGGAGCTTCTATCTGTTCACGAAGTTGACGTGATGTTCGGCAATTGGACATCCGTATCGCGGAAATCTGTTTTGCCTGTGATCGAGGAACTGAACGGCCTTTTATTCTACCCGGTTCAGTATGAGGGTGAGGAAAGCTCCAAAAACGTCTTTTACACAGGCGCTGCCCCCAACCAACAGGCGATCCCAGCCACGGACTATTATCTTGAAGAGCTGGGTGTCGAGAAATTTGCGCTTTTGGGCACGGATTACGTCTACCCTCGCACAACCAACAAAATTCTTGAGCAGTATCTCAAGGATAAAGGTATTCTCGAGAGCGATATCTTTGTGAATTATACGCCTTTTGGCCACTCTGACTGGTCTAAGATTGTGGCTGATGTTGTCGCACTTGGGGCTGATGGCAAAAAAGTTGGTGTGATCTCCACGATCAACGGCGATGCAAACATTGGTTTTTATAAAGAGCTGGCAGCGGCGGGCGTGTCTGCCGATGATATCCCTGTGGTTGCGTTTTCCGTGGGCGAAGAAGAGTTGTCTGGCCTGGATACATCCAACCTTGTGGGGCACCTAGCCGCGTGGAACTATTTTCAGTCCGCTGAATCCGATGCCAACACAGCGTTCATCGATGCGTGGAAAGCCAAGATGGGCGACGAGCGTGTGACCAATGATCCGATGGAAGCTCATTACATTGGCTTTAACATGTGGGTGAATGCGGTCGAGGCTGCTGGCACGACGGACGTGGATGCGGTGCGCACCGCCATGTACGGACAGGAGTTTCCGAACCTGACCGGAGGTACTGCTGTGATGCTGCCAAACCACCATCTCGCAAAGCCTGTGCTGATCGGCGAGATCACTGAGGATGGGCAGTTCGACATCATTTCCCAAACCGAAGAAGTGGCTGGTGATGCGTGGACTGATTTCCTGCCTGAATCAGCTGTGCTGAAGTCGGATTGGAAAGATCTGGGCTGCGGGATGTTCAACACCGAGACCCAGAGCTGCGTACAACTGAAATCAAACTATTAATCGCGATTGCGACAAAGACCTCAGGGGGCACAGACCGTGCCCCCTTTTCATTAGAATATTGGAACCCTTTATGCTTCGGGCACTTATCCTTTTTGCAACAATTCTGTGGCCTATCGGGCTAAGCGCACAGACGACAGATTTGCAAACCCTGTTAAAGGAGAACCGGAGCGCGGTTGAAAAAGCCTCTCGCAAGACCGTTGATGTGGTTTTAGCTGCGATGATTGATGCAGGTTTACCGGAAGTGCCGGTATTTCTGGAGAAGTGGCGTGACAAAGACGTGTGGCAGCGCAAGGAAGATGGGTTGTTTTTCTTCACCAAAACAGAAGACAAGAAGACCTATCAGCTTATTGATGTAAGTACCGGGAATGTTGTCGGTGAAGCTGACAAGAAGGCGTTGAAGAACCTCAAGCCCAACAGCGGCGTGCGCGGCGTGATTGCTACGGCCTTGGTCCAATTCCAGCTGATGGATCCAAGTCTGTCGCGGCGTATGGAGGGCATCCGATCGATCGAACGTGATCCGGAAGCCGCTCATCTGGAGCCTTTGCGCGGATCAATTGACGGCGAAGACAACCCGGATTTGAAGGCGCGCAAAGTGCGGTTGGAGCGCTTACTTACGCTTCGGTTTGACGAAGACGACGCGGCACGCATAACGGCGATTGAAGGGTTCAAAGGTGATCTTGGGATTGATGCCCGAGCCGCTCTCAATCCGATCCTTGCCACCAAGACCATCGCGATTGCCGGGGAAGTGAATACGGCGTTGAACGTTGCTGAGACTCTGGTTCCGGGCAAAGATATTTCAATCGATGCGGCTTATGAATTGTTGGTTTCGACAGACTTGGCGCCATCCGCCGTAACCAAAGCCGATATCAAAATGGCGCTGACTGCCAATATCGTCGATGGACAGATCGCGGGCGTAAATGTCGGAACATTGGGGTCAGATGCCGCGCGGGAAGAGGCGTATATCAAGTTGGCTGCCATGGGCATTGTGTCCCCTTTGGTGTCAAAGGTTGACATTGATGCCGCCCTGAGCAGTCATACATTCTTGAGTGTGTTTAGCGAACCGTCAAAAACGGTAACAAATGCCGCCATAGAGACGCTTGGCAGCATCAACACAGCCGTTGGCATCAACCAGACCGCTGACTTGTTTCTGGACGGGCTATCTCTCGCCTCAATCTACTTTCTTGCGGCTATCGGGTTGGCCATCACGTTCGGGGTCATGGGTGTCATCAACATGGCCCATGGCGAGTTCATCATGATGGGCGCATATACTGGCTATGTGGTCCAGTTGTTCGTGCCGGACTACACGCTTTCGATCATTCTGGCTTTACCACTCGCCTTTGGGGTCACCTTTGCAGCGGGTGTCGCTATGGAACGACTGGTGATCCGGTATCTCTACCATCGCCCGCTAGAGACGCTTTTGGCGACCTTCGGGATTTCCATCGCGTTGCAGCAGATTGCCAAGAACATTTTTGGCACTCAGGCGCGTCCTTTGACCTCGCCGGGTTGGTTGGACGGTGCGTTGGTGATCAATGATGTGGTGTCTATCAGCTATATTCGCATCGCAATTTTCATTCTTGCCCTGATTTTTCTGGCCGTGCTGCTTTATATCCTGAATAAAACAAGGCTCGGGCTTGAGGTGCGCGCGGTCACGCAAAACCCGCGAATGGCCGCTTCCATGGGGATCAACCCGGACAAGATCAACATGCTGACCTTCGGGCTCGGCTCTGGCATCGCCGGGATCGCAGGGGTTGCCATCGGGCTTTATGCGAAGGTCACGTCCGAGCTGGGCGCGGATTATATCGTGCAGTCTTTCATGACCGTGGTGGTCGGGGGCGTCGGCAACATTTGGGGCACTCTCTTGGGGGCTTCAATGATCGGCTTTTTGCAAAAGGGTATTGAGTTTCTTAACCCGTCCAACACGCTTGCCGCGCAGACCTACATGATCCTGTTCATCATTCTATTCATTCAGTTCCGACCAAAGGGCATCATCGCGCTCAAGGGTCGGGCGACGGAGGCTTAATATGGAGCGCTCGTTTTTCGCCCGCAGCCCGTCGGTTCTGATCTTCATCTCCATGCTCGCACTTTTCACCTTGCTGGTCACCGTGTTGTCCGAAGGTATGGGCGGCGAGGTCATCTCCACCTCGATGGTCAAGACCTTGGGCAAAACCCTGTGTTTGTGCCTTGTTGCCATCGCCATGGATTTGGTCTGGGGGTATTGCGGGATCCTGAGCCTTGGGCATTTCGCTTTCTTTGGCCTTGGTGGCTACATGATCGGCATGTGGCTGATGTATGCGCGGACCGAAATCATCGTGGCAGCATCATTGGCCAATACAGAACTGCCCCCCACGCCCCAAGAGATTAAAGACGCGATCGGCACGCAAATCTTTGGCGTTGTGGGAGGTTCGGACTTTCCAATGATCTGGGCTTTTGCAGACAGCCTTGCACTGCAACTTCTATTTGTTGTGGCTGTGCCCGGTCTGCTGGCACTCATCTTCGGATGGTTGGCGTTTCGCAGCCGCGTCACGGGCGTTTATCTGTCGATCCTTACCCAAGCCATGACACTGGCGTTGGCGCTCCACCTGTTCCAGAATGACAGCGGATTGCGTGGCAATAACGGCTTGTCGGGACTGCAGAACATTCCAGGCGCGCAAGACATCCCTCAATCTGTTCTTTCAGTCTGGTTCTTATGGGCATCCGCATTCGCGCTTGGGCTGGGATATATCCTTTCCGCCTGGGTTGTATCCGGCAAGTTTGGGTCGGTTGTTCGGGGAATTCGCGACGATGAAGCACGGGTTCGGTTTCTTGGCTATCATGTCGAAAGCTATAAGTTGGTGGTCTTCACTCTGACGGCCGTAATCGCGGCTATCGCGGGTGCGCTTTATTACCCGCAAGCCGGTATTATTAATCCCGCAGAGATTGCGCCAATCGCGTCTATCTATCTTGCGGTTTGGGTGGCGATCGGTGGGCGCGGTCGGATTTACGGCGCTGTCATTGGGGCGGCTTTTGTGTCGCTCTTGTCGACATGGTTCACAGGTGGGCAGGCACCCAATATCGATTTAGGATTTTACGAGGTGCGATGGACTGACTGGTGGCTGGTTTTGCTTGGCTTGTCATTCGTTGTAGTGACACTTCTTGCACCCAAAGGCATTGGTGGCATGTTTGATCGGTTGGTGCGCAAATGAGTTCTCTTTTAGAAGTTTCCGGCGTATTCGTGTCGTTTGACGGGTTCAAGGCCATCAACAACCTGTCTTTCTCTATCGACACAGGAGAGATGCGCGCGATCATCGGTCCAAACGGCGCTGGCAAAACAACCTTCATGGATATTGTCACGGGCAAGACCCGGCCTGATGAGGGAAAGGTGGTTTGGGGTTCGGACAACGTATCCCTTTTGAAGATGTCGGAAAGTCAAATCGCGCGGGCCGGTGTGGGACGGAAATTCCAGCGCCCAACGGTTTTTGAGGATCAAAGCGTGCGTGAAAACCTTGCCATGGCTTTGAGAAATAAGCGTAGTCCTTTCAGCGTTTTGATGTACCGTAAAACACATCAAGATGCGGCCAGAATTGATGATCTTGCCGAGGAAATTGGTCTGACCGCGGATTTGAAGCGGCGTTCGGGCGATCTTAGCCATGGGCAGAAGCAGTGGTTGGAGATCGGAATGCTGCTTGCACAGGATCCTCAACTATTGCTTATCGATGAGCCTGCTGCCGGTATGACCGTCGCGGAGCGGGATCACACGACCGAGATTTTGAAACAGGCCGCCAAAACCCGCGCGGTGGTTGTCGTGGAGCATGATATGGATTTTGTGCGCAAGCTGGATTGCAAGGTCACAGTCCTACATGAAGGGTCTGTTTTGGCAGAAGGGTCGCTTGATCACGTCACGCAAAATCAGGACGTGATCGATGTCTATTTGGGGAGATAGTCTATGTTGAACGCGAGTGGTGTCACTCTCCACTACGGCCAGAGTCAGGTCCTTTACGACGTCGATATATCCGCGAAAGTCGGTGAAGTGACCTGCCTTATGGGGGCCAATGGCGTCGGCAAAACAAGCCTGCTCAAGGCAATTTCAGGGCGTCATGCCCGATCAGGCGGTGACGTTATTTTGGACCGAGAGGCGTTGGGGTCCATTCCGGCACATAAGCTGGCGGCCAAGGGTATTGGGTATGTGCCACAAGGGCGTGAGATTTTTCCCATGATGACTGTGCTGGAGAATTTGGAGACGGGTTTTGCCTGTCTTCCAAAAAAGGAGCGGGAGATACCAGATCGGATATTTGAGTTGTTTCCTGTCCTCAAGGATATGTCAGGGCGGCGTGGCGGAGATCTTTCCGGCGGACAGCAGCAGCAACTGGCAATCGCGCGTGCACTTATCGCAAAGCCAAAACTGCTGCTGCTTGATGAGCCTACCGAGGGTATTCAGCCCAATATCATCCAGCAAATCGGGCGGGTGATTAAAGCTCTGCGTGATGAAGGTCAAATGGCAATAGTTTTGGTCGAACAGTTCTTTGATTTCGCATATGAGTTGGGTGACCAAATCTATGTGCTCAAGCGAGGCGCGTTAGAGTTAGAGTGCAGAAAGTCTGAGATATCCCGTGAGGCTTTACTAAGGGCTGTCGCAATCTGAAACTTTCACCAAATTTTGAGCTGTTGCGGTTCGATGTCGCTTACTCGATAGCATTTACTTTCAGAAGAAGGGCGGGCAATTTAATTTTGACAGAACTGTCATGTTGACGGGGTTCTGTCGCAAAGTTTGGCACAGAACAACATTAACCCGTTGTGCAGACACACTTACCCAGCGAGTGCTGCAAACTGCTCGAATCCGGTGGCCTGAGATACAAACTGTTTCTTACGGATCATTTGTGCAACTTTGATCCCTTCAAGGACCGCCGCTCCAGATCTGAACGATTTGAATCCCAACATAGGTCGTATTCGTCGCTTTATGAAACGATGATCTTGCTCGATTATGTTGTTCAAATATTTCGATCTTACCGTCGAAATTCTGGCCGGGCATCCGAAGCGCTTCAAGATCTTGTTTACCTCTTTTATCCCGGCA
>CAKZTM010000101.1 GCA_937920555.1 uncultured Paracoccaceae bacterium
ATGACAAATCCGCTTTACGATACCCTATTTGGCCGCCATGCGGGCAATGATGCTGTTTTTGTGCATTTGGCAGATGGCACGCAGCTTACTTATGATGCGTTTGTGCGCATGGCCGCCCGGTTTGCCGGTGCCTTGAGCGCGGCCGGACTAACCCCCGGTGACAGGTTGGCCGTTCAGGTCGCAAAATCCCCCGAGGCTTTGGCGGTCTATGCCGCATGTGCGCAGGCAGGCGTGATCTTTCTGCCCCTCAACACCGCCTATACGGCGCTTGAGGTGTCCTATTTTGTGGAGAATTCCGGCGCCAAACTGATGCTGTGCGACGGGGCCGATCTGGACGGGCTGAGTGCTGCATTGGACACGCGGTTGATGTCCTTGAACGCCGACGGGACCGGCACGTTTGCCGATGCGGCCAAGACCGCTTCTGAGCAGTTCGTGACCGCCCAGCGCGGGGCCGATGATTTGGCCGCTCTTCTTTATACATCCGGGACCACCGGGCGCTCCAAAGGGGCGATGCTGAGCCAAGATAACCTCTTGTCCAACGCCAAAGTCCTGACCGAGTTCTGGCGGTTCAACGACAGTGACGTGCTGCTGCACGCTTTGCCGATCTTTCACACGCACGGGCTGTTTGTGGCCACCAATGTCACGCTTTTGGCAGGCGGCTCGATGATCTTTCTGCCCGGTCTCAATCTTGATCAGATGATCGAAAACCTGCCCCGCGCCACGACCATGATGGGGGTGCCCACCTTCTATACGCGCCTGCTGGGCGACGACAGGTTCACCGCTCAAGCCTCTGAACATATTCGGCTTTTTGTGTCCGGATCGGCTCCGCTGCTGGCCGAAACCCATAAGGAGTTTGAGGCCCGCACCGGTCACCGTATCTTGGAGCGCTACGGCATGACCGAGACCAATATGAACACGTCCAACCCTTACGACGGCGCACGGGTCGCAGGCACGGTGGGTCTGCCCCTGCCCGGCGTGGAGCTGAAAATCACCGACCCGGCCACCGGGCACACGGTGCCGGAGGGTCAGATCGGCCAGATCGAAGTGCGCGGGCCCAATGTGTTCAAAGGCTACTGGAACATGCCGGAAAAAACCGCGCAAGAGCTGCGCGATGACGGCTTTTTCATCACCGGCGATCTGGGCCAGATCGACGCGCAAGGCTATGTGCAGATTGTCGGGCGCAATAAAGATCTTATTATTTCAGGTGGTTACAATATCTACCCAAAAGAGATTGAGCTGGTGCTTGATACACAACCGGGCGTTTTGGAAAGTGCCGTCATCGGTGTGCCGCATCCGGATTTTGGCGAGGGTGTGGTGGCTGTTCTGGCCAAAGCGCCCGGCACTGCCCCCGATCTGGAGGCGATCATGGCGGCGGTCAAGGACGCGCTGGCGCGGTTCAAACATCCCAAACGGCTTGTGATCGTGGATGAGCTGCCCAGAAACACCATGGGCAAGGTGCAAAAGAATATGCTGCGCGACACCTATGCGCAGACCTTCGTCAAAGGCTGAGACGACGGCGCGCGGCTAGCGGCGGTCGAGCCTTTCGTTCTTGTTAAGAACCATGACGATGAAAAACGCCATCGTGGCACCAATACTGGCCCAGACAATGGCGATCACCACGCCGATTTTCAGAAATGACATCGGCGTGACACCGGCCTCGCCGTAAGAGGTCAACCACAGCCACAAAAGTGACAAGGCCGTCAGCACTACGGTGGCCACCAGGGTCGCCATCGCTCCATGTCTCGCACGTTTTGACCAAGCCATAAGCGCTCCTTCGTGGGGTGTGCTCTTGAATAGAACTGTCAGCGCGCACAGGCAAGCGCCGGGTTTGCGACAAATCGCGCGATCGCGGCTTGCGACGGGCGACCCCTTGGGCCAAATTGCCCATATGTCAGTGCCTGCCCCTATTTTGATCGCCGGCCCCACCGCCTCGGGCAAATCTGCGCTGGCCCTTGAGTTGGCGCAGGCGCATGACGGTGTGATCATCAATGCGGATGCGCTTCAGGTCTACGGGCTGTGGCGGGTTTTGACCGCCCGTCCGTCCAAGGCTGACGAGGCGCGTGCGCCCCACAGACTTTATGGTCATGTGCCCCCTGATCAAACCTATTCGGTCGGCACATGGCTTCGCGATTTGAAAGAGGTGTTGGAGACGGCGAACCGCAACTCTCAAAGGCCGATCATCATCGGTGGAACCGGGCTATATTTTACCGCGCTGACGCAAGGTCTGGCCGAAATCCCGCCGGTTCCGGCTGAGATCAGGGCCCGGGGCGATTTGCTGCGCGCCAAAGGTGCCGCTGCCTTTGGGGCGTTGGAGCGGGAGGACCCGGTCACATGGGCGCGGATTGACCGGCAAAATCCCGCACGTCTGCAACGGGCGTGGGAGGTGCTTCAAGCAACCGGTCGGTCCTTGTCGGACTGGCAGTCGGATGCCGCCCCGCCACTGGTGCCGCTGGACCGGGCCGTGCCCATATGTTTGGAGGTTGATCCCGACTGGCTGGGCGCGCGGATTGATCAAAGATTTGATCTGATGCTGGCCGAAGGCGCGCTGGAGGAATGCCAGACCTGGATCGACCGCGGCCTGTCCATGACGCTGCCCAGTGCCAAGGCTTTGGGCGCTCAGGAGATCATCGACTATCTGGAGGGACGCCGGAATTTGAGTGCGGCGCGCGATCTGGCGACGATCGCCACGCGGCAATTTGCCAAGCGCCAGCGCACGTGGTTCCGCTCCAAAATGGGTGATTGGCAGAAACTTGATATTGCTCAATTGGGGGCCGATGGCTGCGCCCGGCAGATTGCAAAGTTGATCTCACAGCGCGTGTAAAAGGACGCAACTGGCCCGATCGGGCCAAATATTGCCGCCATATGGCTGGCAACCTGACTGATTTTGTCAACGTTTCCACTCAACTAGTGGAGTAGCGCTGGAAAATCCAATACTAATGTATATATATCAATAAATTACACATGATTCCTCACCTAAAAATCACCCCTTTTCAAACCATCCACCAGCAGGCCACAGCGCCCAGATTCACCACACCACGCCTGTTGTTTGCCGTTGCACTCACGCCCGTTTGCGGCCAGAATGATCGTGCAATCCCACAGCTCTGACCCCCGTGTGCCATGACCATTCCATCTTTCGAGTATAATTCCGGCCCCAAGTCTCAAGGCGATACGCCTGTCTTGTGCGTGGACAGCATTGCCGGGCTCATCAGGTCGCAAAAATGGGGGTTTGACGCCCACAGCCACGAGAATGCCCATCAGTTTTTCTGGATCAACAAAGGGACGGGCCGGGTTCAGATCGACGGCTCGCCGCGCGGTTTCGGCCCCAATACGGTGATTTTTGTCCCCGCAGGAACCGTCCACGGGTTCGAGTTCAATCCCTCCTCCGCAGGTTGGGTGGCGACCATGTCCAAAACCTCGCCGATCCCCGTAGCCTTGCCGCAAAAGCCCGTGCAATTTCCGCTGCTCCAGCGGGAAGATCAGGCCACCCTCACCGCCATTTGTGACGAAATCAACCGCGAGCAGCTCTCAGATTCGTCAGGTAAAGATCTGGCACTGGCCTGTCAGGCCGGGCTGATGTCGGTCTGGCTGGTGCGCCACATGGAAAAGATCGTCGGCGCAGATGCCGCCATTTCACCAGGCAAGAAACTGATGCGCCGCTTTGTGCAGATGTTGGAGGACAAATACGCCTCGCTCCACTCGGTCGCCAATTACGCAGAGACGTTGAAAGTGACGCCGACCCATCTTACCCGCGTGTGCCGCCAGTCTTCGGGCAAGTCCGCAACCGGGCTTATTCAAGACCGCACCTTGCTGGAAGCCCGGCGCAGATTGGCACTCACCGATCACAAAGTGTCCCGCATTGCCGACGATCTGGGCTTTCGCTCAGCGGCCTATTTCACCCGCCTGTTCACCCAGAAAACCGGAGAGACCCCATCGGCCTTTCGCAAAAAGATACGGCAAGTGTCCATGCAGCCTCAGGTCAACTCGCGGGTGACCCAATAGCGCGCTTCAGGCAAACTATTGACGCTAGGGAAATACAATATTCTCGAAGAAATGGCATGATTTTTGGACAGAATGTCGTTTTAAGGCGCGAGGGTGACGAATATAGCTGTTGACCATTGGCCCGATATCTCATGGTATTGAACTTCAAGTATTTGCCGCAGCCCCAAATGGTGGCCTCAGGGCAGGTTCGGGGTGACATCCGGCACAAAACATACCGCCCAAACCGGTGGAACCAGACGTCCTAACAGGGAGAATATGGATGACGAAAGAGACAATTAACGGCAAGCCTTTGCACAGCGCGATCAAGATGTTTGCGCGCGAATGCAATGAAGGCAAGTTGAGCCGCCGCGAGTTTCTGGCACGCGCCTCTGCGCTTGGTGCCACGACAACTGCTGCATATGGCCTGATCGGGCTGGATGCCCCTGCCCGCGCTGGCGGTCACGCCGCAACGGGTGGCACGTTGCGCATCGAGCAGGAAGTCCGCGCGCTCAAAGATCCGCGCACTTTTGACTGGTCGCAGATCGCAAACTTCTGCCGCGGCTGGTTGGAGTATCTGGTTCAGTACAACATTGACGGCACCATCACCGGCAAGCTGCTGGAGAGCTGGGAAGTCAATGACGACGCCACCGTTTACACACTCAATGTCCGCAAGGGTGTGAAGTGGAACAATGGTGACGACTTCACCGCCGAAGACGTGGCGCGTAACATCGAAATGTGGTGCGAAAAAGATGTCGAGGGCAACTCGATGGCCGGTCGCATGGCCACATTGATCGATCCAGACACCAACAAGGCGATTGACGGCGCGATTGAGATCGTCGACAGCCACACGATCAAGCTGAACCTGCCTGCACCTGACATCACACTGATCGCCGGTGCGGCCGATTATCCAGCGGCAATCGTACATGCCTCCCATAATGCTGAGGACATGCTGGGCACAGCCGTGGGCACAGGTCCATATGTTCCCGAAAGCCTCGAAGTTGGTGTCAAAGGCGTGCTTGTACGGGCGCCAGATCACACATGGTGGAATGAAGGCAATGGCGCTTTTCTCGACCAGATCGAGTTCATTGACTACGGCACAGATGCCGCCGCCAAAGTGTCGGCCTTTGAGTCCGAAGAAGTGGACATGGGCTATGAGACAACCGGCGAGTTCGTTGAAGTTATGGACAGCCTTGGCTTTGTAAAATCCGAAGCTGTGACCGCGGCCACAATCGTGATCCGGCCCAACCAGCAGGCGGAAGTTGATGGCAAAAAACCATACGAGGACGCACGGGTTCGCCGCGCTCTTGCCATGGCCGTTGACAATGCAGTCTGCCTGGAGCTTGGCGTGGCGGATTTGGGCATTGTGGCTGAAAACCACCATGTTTGCCCGATCCACCCGGAATATGCGGAGCTTCCCAAGCCGGTCTTCGATCCAGCAGGAGCCAAAGCTCTGATGGAAGAGGCTGGAATGGGCGATTATGAGCATGAGTTGCTCTCCATCGATGATGACTGGCGCCGTGCAACCACCGATGCGGTGGCCGCACAACTTCGCGACGCAGGCATCAACGTCAAGCGGACGATCCTGCCGGGCTCCACATTCTGGAACGACTGGGCGAAATACCCGTTCTCCTCGACCAACTGGAACATGCGCCCGCTTGGCGTGCAGGTTCTGGCTCTGGCCTACCGTTCCGGTGAGGCATGGAATGAGGCGGGCTTTGCCAATGAAGAGTTCGACACACTTCTGTCCGAAGCGCTCGCCATTGCCGATGCTGACAAGCGCCGCGAGAAAATGGCCCGCATTCAGGAGATCATGCAAGAAGAGGGCGTGATCATACAGCCATACTGGCGCTCGCTCTACCGCCACGTGGCCGAGAATGTGGTCGGCGCGGAGATGCATCCTACCTTTGAGATGCACATCAACGACTACGGCTTCAAAGCCTAAAACACATCGCATCGGGCCGCCGCAACAGGCGGCCCTTTTGCGTTTGGGCAAAATCAAAAACTTGCAAGACGACCTTGGAACCTGCCAACATAAGGCTGGGCCGACCGAACCACAGGGATTATAATGTTAACCTTCTTACTGAAACGGTCTTGGATAATGCTCCTGACCGCGCTGTGTTTGACGGCGATCGTATTCTTCCTCACCAACATATATCCCAATCTCGAAAAGCTGGCCAAAACCCAAGGCAACATGCGCATGACCGACGAACAGGTCGAGCGCTGGCTGGGTGACCGCGGCTATCTGCGCCCGATGGTCTCGCGCTACGGGGAATGGCTGGGCGTGATGCCCGGTTGGACCAATACCGACGAAGACGGCAAATTTACCGGCCGCTGCGTGAACCCCGATGATACGCCCGAGACCGCCTCGCGCTTTTGCGGCGTGCTGCAAGGGGATTTCGGCATGTCCACCGTCTTCAAAGAAGAGGTGGGGGCCATCATCGTCAAAAAGATGGGCCTGACCGGCATGCTGATGCTGTGGGTTATGATCGTGATGATCCCCATGGCGCTGATTGTCGGCGTTCTGGCGGGCATGAAAGAAGGCTCGCGCACCGACCGATCCCTGTCCACATTCGCCATTACCACCACCGCCACACCGGAATATGTCTCTGGCGTGATCTTCGTGGTGATCTTCTCCTCCTCCATGGTCGGGCTGAAATGGTTCAAAGGCTCAGCGGCATCGGCCATGAACGAGATCACCTTTGAAAATTTCACCCTGCCGGTGATGACCATCGCCCTTTACGGCATGGGCTATATCGCGCGGATGACACGCGCCTCTATGGCCGAGGTGATGACCGCACAGTATATTCGAACCGCCCGCCTCAAAGGTGTGAGCTTCCCCAAGATCGTCTTGAAACACGCGCTGAGAAACGCGCTGATCGCACCTTTCACCGTGATCATGCTGCAATTCCCGTATCTTCTGACCGGTGTGGTGATCGTCGAGACCCTGTTCAACTACAAAGGGTTCGGCTGGACGCTGGTGCAAGCCGCCTCCAACAACGACATCGAGATGCTCATGGGCGCCTCGATCATCGCGGTGATCTTCGTACTGGTGACCCAGCTGATCTCTGACATCGGCTATGTTTATCTCAATCCACGCATTCGCGTCAGCTAGGGGCAGATTATGGAACAGCTTGGCGCAGGCGGAATTATTGCGGGCATACTGACACAGTTTGTGCCCGTGTGGATTGGCATGGTCGTGATCTTTGCGATCTCCATTGCAACCAAACGCAAAACCGGCCTTTACGGTCGGCTCTTTGACAGCCCCGTGGGCATGATCGGCTTCGGGCTGGTGATCTTTTGGGTGCTCACAGCCATATTTGCCGACCTGATCGCACTTTATGACCCGCTAGAGCAAATATCGGGCATGAAGAACAAAAAACCCGGTTGGCCGGTCGAAGGCCAAGAGGGGATGTATTACCTTCTGGGTGGCGACGCATTGGCCCGCGACGTTTTCAGCCGGATGGTTTACGGGTCGCTGACCGTGCTGAAAATCGCGCCGACCGCCACGCTCTTTGCCTTTATGGTGGGCGTCACGCTTGGCCTGCCTGCGGGCTATTTCACCGGCCGCTTGGATGACGGCCTGTCGTTTCTGGCCAATCTGGTTCTGGCCTTCCCGGTGATCTTGCTGTTCTACCTTTTGGTCACCCCAGAGATCCGCTCCACCGGCATCCCGGTCTATTTGGCCGCCGTCTTGTTCCTGTTTCCCATCGTGTTTTTGGTGGTGCTGATGCAAACCAAATTCAGCACCCAACCGGGCAAAATGTGGTTTTGGCTCTCGATTGTGCTGGTGCTGGGCCTGTGGGCCTATTCGGGCCTTGCGTTCAACCGCGACCCGTTTGGCGTCTTCTCCATGGACCCGAACCTTCTGAACATCTTCGTCTCGGTGGTGTTTGTGAACTCCCCCACAGTGTTTCGGATCGTGCGGGGCCTGACCATGGATATCAAAACCCGCGACTATGTGGCCGCCGCCCAAACCCGCGGCGAAGGCCCGTGGTACATCATGCTGTGGGAAATCCTGCCCAATGCCCGCGGGCCGCTGATCGTCGATTTCTGCCTGCGCATTGGCTACACCACGATCCTTTTGGGCACGCTGGGCTTCTTTGGTCTCGGCGTCTCCCCCGAAAGCCCCGATTGGGGCATGACCATCAATGAAGGCCGCAAACTTCTGTCGATCCACCCACACCCGGCCCTGCCGCCCGCACTGGCACTCATGAGCCTGGTGCTGGGCCTCAATTTGCTGGCGGACGGCTTGCGCGAACAAAGCTTGAAGGATTAATCCCGTGGCTTTCGATTTTCCCAAAATACTCTCGGGGGGTACGGGGGGCAGACAGCCCCCCGCCCTTGGGTCCCAGGAGACGCTACATGACCAAGTCTGATTATGACGGCCCAATCCTTGAGATCGAAAACCTGTCGATCTCGTTCTTCACCCGGGCGGGCGAAATCCCCGCCGTCATGGATTTTTCCTGCACGGTGATGCCCGGCGAGGCTATGGGACTGGTGGGCGAAAGCGGGTGCGGCAAATCCACCGTGGCACTTGGCGTGATGCAAGATTTGGGCGTGAACGGCAAAGTGGTGGGCGGCACAATCAAATTCAAAGGCCGGGATCTGGCCAGTTTCACCCCAGACGAGTTGCGCGACATTCGTGGCTCTGAGATCGCGATGATCTACCAAGAACCGATGGCCTCGCTCAACCCGGCCATGAAGATCGGCAAACAACTGGCCGAAGTGCCGATGATCCACGAAGGCGCGTCTTATGCGGACGCCATAACACTGGCCCTTGAGATGGTCGAAAAAGTCCGCCTGCCGGATCCGCAACGGATTTTGAACTCCTACCCGCACCAGTTGTCCGGCGGCCAGCAACAGCGCATCGTCATTGCTATGGCGCTGATGTCCAAACCGTCGCTGCTGATATTGGACGAGCCCACAACAGCGCTTGATGTGACCGTTGAGGCCGGCATCGTTGATCTGGTCAAAGAGCTGGGGGAAACCACCGGCACATCGATGCTGTTTATCTCCCACAATCTGGGTCTGGTGATGGATACCTGCGACCGGCTATGCGTGATGTATTCCGGCGAGGCGGTCGAAACCGGCTCCATCGAGGATGTGTTCGACCACATGCGCCACCCTTATACCCAAGCGCTCTTCCGCTCGATCCCATTGCCCGGTGCGGATAAAAACGCGCGGCCTTTGGTGGCCATACCGGGGAATTTCCCGCTGCCCCATGAGCGCCCGCCGGGCTGTAATTTTGGGCCGCGCTGCGACTATTTCGTCGAAGGCCGCTGCAATGTCGGCGTGATCTCCATGTCTGATGTGCCCGGCAAGAACCGCGACCGCCATGAGAGCCGCTGCGTCAAATGGGACGAAATCGACTGGCACGCGCCGATTGCCGCCAAGGTCGAGACCGAAGTGACCGAGCCGGGCGATGTGATCCTTAAAATCCAGGACCTGAAGAAATATTACGAGGTCTCCGCCTCAGCTCTCTTCTCATCGGGCGAAAGGCGCGTGGTCAAGGCCAATGAAACGCTGAGCTTTGAGGCCCGCGAGGCCGAAACCCTGGCCATTGTCGGCGAAAGCGGATGCGGAAAATCGACGCTGGCCAAGATGCTGATGGGGCTTGAAACCGCCACAGATGGTGCGATCACGCTGGAAAACAAAGACATCGGCAATACCGAGATTGAGGACCGCGACACACGCACCGTGGCCGATATTCAGATGGTGTTCCAAAACCCGTTTGATACGCTCAATCCGTCCCATAAGGTCGGCGATCAGATCATCCGCGTGTTGGAAAAATTCGGCGTCGGTGCGACCGTGGCCGAGCGTAACGAGAAAATGTTGGAGCTGCTTGATCTGGTCAAACTGCCCCGCGAATTTGCAGGCCGCATGCCGCGCCAGCTTTCAGGCGGCCAAAAGCAGCGCGTGGGCATTGCCCGTGCCTTCGCAGGTGCGCCCAAGATCGTGGTGGCCGATGAGCCTGTCTCGGCACTTGATGTGTCCGTGCAGGCGGCTGTGACCGATTTGCTGATGGAAATCCAACGGGTGTCGCGCACGACGCTTTTGTTTATCTCCCATGATCTGTCGATCGTGCGCTATCTGGCGGACCGGGTGCTGGTCATGTATCTGGGTCACATCGTGGAACTGGGCACGACCGATCAGGTCTTCTCCCCGCCCTATCACCCCTACACCGAGGCGCTTTTGTCCGCCGTGCCGATTGCCGACACCAAGATCAAGAAAAAGCGGATTGTGCTTGATGGCGATATACCTTCGGCCATGAACCCGCCCTCGGGCTGCCCGTTCCAGACCCGCTGTGCGCGCAAATCCAGCGTGCCGGGTAATCTGTGCGAAACACAAGTGCCGCCCATGCGCATCCTTGCCGACGGCCATCAGGTCAAATGCCACTTGTCCGATGATGTGTTGGAGCAGATGGAGCCGGTGATCACCATCGTTGCCGCCGAGTAGCCGGTTGACCGGGTCGGGGGATCAAATCACCACGCGCTGATGGCCCGATCCGAAATAGGCTTCATCCAGCAAATCGGGGTCATCGGCCAAGGCTTGGGCCGGTCCCATATAGCTGCTGTGCCCGCCGCGCAGCACCATGGCGCTGTCGGCAACACTCAAAGCCAAACCGGTGAATTGCTCGATCAGGACAATGCCCACATTTTGCTGTTTAAGCTCTTGCACCACCCCAAACAGGCGCTTGACGATCAACGGGGCCAACCCCAGCGACATCTCATCAATAATCAAATAGGTGGGCGCGCTCATCAAAGCATGGCCCAGAGCGACCATCTGCTGTTGCCCGCCTGACAAAGTTCCGGCCAGTTGCGATTTGCGCTCGGCCAGCTCGGGAAAACGCTCATAGGTCTTGCGCAGGTTATCCTCCACATCGGCCCAGCGCAGCGACCCGGCCGCCCGCAGATTTTCGTCCACCGTCAATTGCGTGAGCACCTTATGCCCCTCAGGCACAGCCGCCACACCTGCGGCGCGGATGATGTCGGGTGCGGACCCCGTAAGCGCCTGACCGTCGCTTAGAACCTGACCGGCACTGACCGGCAACATACCGGCCATGCCCAAAACCAACTCCGACTTGCCCGCCCCATTGGCCCCGAGGATGGCAAGGATCTGGCCGGGCTCAACGCAAAAAGAGATATCGCGCACCACCTCTTTGCCCTCAACCTGAACGCTCAAGCCGGTAACCTCAAAGCTCATGGCGCAATCTCCTCTGCGCCCAGATACGCCGCCTTGACCTGCGGATCACTGAGCACCTCCTTGGACGGGCCAAAGGCAATGGGCTTGCCAAAATCAATCACCAACGTCTCTGCGCAAATCCGCGCAATCAGATCAACATCGTGATCAATCAGCAAAACATGCGCGCCTGTGTGATCGTGAATGCGCAAAATGAGATCGCCGAGCCGTTGGGTTTCGGGCACCGACAAACCGCCCGCAGGCTCGTCAAACATGATCAGCTTGGGCGTGCCCACGATGCATTTCGCAATATCCGTCAGGCGCCGCTCAAAGGTATTGAGCGCCGAGCCCGGCACATCGGCCATATCGCTTAGCCCGACAAATTCCAAAGCCCGCACCACCTCAGCGGCCTTGTCCGCGCCACTCATGGGCGATGTGTCAATTTGCACCCGCACATTTTCCGCGACCGTCAGATCCTCGGAAATCTCTTCCTTCTGAAAGGACCGCCGCAGACCCCACTGACTGCGTTGATGCGGCGTGAGCGTGCCCAGATCGAACCCGTCCACAGTGATCTTGCCCGCAGTTGGTGCCACAAACCCCGAAAACACGTTCATCAGCGTGGTCTTGCCCGCCCCGTTGGGCCCGATGATGCCGCTGATCGGCTGGGTCATTTCCGCACTGATCCCGTCCAGCGCCAAAACGCCGCCAAATTGCACCGTGACCCCGTCCACAACAACCGTGGATCCTGTGACACCTGTCCGCCCTGCGGAGGGCGGCACCGTCATCGGCTCACCAACCGCCGGTTTGACCGCCGGGCCGCGCCGCGCCAGCGCCCCCAGCACTTGACCGGCAATCCCGTTAGGGGCGGTGATGACCGCATGCAGCAGCCCTGCCCCGAAGATCACATAGGACAAATCCGCATCGACACCCCAATTGTTCAAAAGCGCCGGAAGCACCCGAAACAGGGCCGCGGCAATAATAGCACCCAGCCAGTAGCGGGCCCCGCCCACCACCGCGAGCGCAAAGATCATCACACTTTCGCTGGCCCGGAATGTCCCGCCATCGAGCAATCCCAAACTGCCCGCCAAAAGCGCGCCCGCAAGCCCCGCAAGCAGACCCGACAGGGCAAAAGCCACGGTCTTGTACAAGGTCACATTGATGCCTGCGGACATGGCCGCCGCCTCCGAGCGCCGGATCATCGCCCAAGCCCGCCCCGGCGTCAGCCTGCGGGCCAGCTCAATGAGCAAAAACCCCAACGTGGCAACCGCCACCGTGTAGCGCAAATATGCGGCGTCCGAGGTCGCAATCCAAGGCCGCGCCATGGTTTGGGTCAAGCCGGTGGAGACCCCCCAAAAGCCCTGCCCACCATTGGGGAATTGAAAGGTGGAAAACACGATCTCCAAGCCACCTGCGGCCATCAAAGTGACCAGCGCCAGATAAAGCCCGCGCAGACGCAAGGCGGGCAAGGCGAGGATCATGCCAAAAACCATTGTGACCAAACCTGCGAGGATCAGGTTAATCTCAAAGGGCAAAGCCAGGGCATAGTTGAGCCGCAACATGACCCAACCGCCAACCCCCATCAAACCCACTTGCGTGAGGCTGACCATGCCAAGGCGGGCGTACATAAAAGCGACGCCCGCTGCGGCCAATGCGAAACAGGCCGTGGAGGTGAAAACGCTCAGCCAAAGCGAGCCTACGATGGCAGGCACGACGAAAAAGACGAAGGCCGCAAACCCCAGACCGGTGGCCCCGGACGGTGTGACATGAAACAGGCGGGCAGTCATATCAATCCCCCCCGCCAAAGGTCAGACGGTTGCCGCGCTGATACCACAACAACACCAATGCCGCGATGGCGAACGGTGCAATGGGGCGCACCCCTTTGAGCACCGGCGAAAGGGTCAGCAGGCTCTCGATCACGCCCATGGACAACCCGCCCAGCAACACCAGCGACAAATGCTCCAACCGTCCGCAAATGGCCGCGGCAATGGATGGAATGACCATGAAGGTGATCACCGTTGGCTCCAACCGAATAAGGTCACCAAACATCAGCCCGGTGAAGCCCGCAATCACACCGCTCAACGCCCATGCGATGGTCTCTACCCGCAAAATCGGCACACCGATCAGGGCCGACAAATCGCGGTCATTGGCCAAAGAGCGCATTTGCAGACCCACCGCCGTATGTTTGAGATAGGCCCAAATGCCGATCACAAGTGCGATCGATGTGACAATCACGATCAGACGGGTGACCGTGACCCGCATCCCCAAAACGACCACCCCGACTTTATCCGTTGGCAGGGTTAAACTGCGCGGATCATCAGACCACAAAAAGCTGACCACCCCCAGAATGATCAGCGCAAAACCCAAAGTCGCCACCGCCTTCACCACCGGCTCGCGCCAGGCCAGAAGCGGGGCAATAAAGCGCCCGTAGGCCAGTGAAATCACAAGTGCCACAAGGATGCAGGCCAGCCATGTGAGCGGCGGCCAAACGCTCCACTGTGCCAATTGCCACGCGGTCATGGCCCCGGCAGCCCCGGCGGCTCCATTGGCGAAATTCAAAACACCGGTGGCCCGGTAGAGCACCACAAGACCGATGCCGCCCAATGCGTAAAGTGAGCCCACAGCCAGACCAGAGACGAAAAACAGCCCCAAAACTTTGCTGGGTTTGCCCCATCCGAGCAAAAGCACAATGGCCGCCATAATGCCCAAGTAGAGCGCTGCGTTTAGAACCGTTCCGCGTGTCACGGGTATGTTCTCCTACCCCAAATCCAGCTCAAATCCAGACCAAACTGGCGGCAGATAAAAACCGCCGCCAGCTTATGTTTGTATTGTGCTTAGATCAACGCAATCCGAGGTCTTTTTCAATGGCAATATGCGGCGCAAAATAGGCGCTGTCATACTCATAGCACTCGCGGATAATCTCAAAGCCGCCATCCACAATCTTGGTCATGTAACCGGCGTGGTTTGGCATGTGAAACTCTGCATCGCCCACATAATAAGGCCCACACATCAGATCCGAGGTGTACCCGGAAATCGAGCGGATCGCGTCGGAAACCTTGGCCCGGTCATCCATGTCGGCGGGATCCATCTCCAACATCCGTTTCACGAAATAGGTGGCCGACAGATAACCAGATTGAGCGAATGTGTCGCGCGGATCATCAGGCTGGGCAAATTCGTCCATCACTTTGAGGAAGTTTTGCGCATCCGGCCCGTTAACCGAGAAAGGTGCCAATTCCGCGTTCACATAAACCGCACCGTCCCAATAATCGCCCAATGCCGCAGGCACGGACAGATCATAAAGCGGTGTCGGCGCAATCCAGTTATAGGCGTCGCGCAAATCCTGCTCTTCGGCGGCTTTGAGCACCGCAATGGCCAGACCCGCAGGCAAATTCATCAAGATCGTGTCGGCCCCGCTTGCGATCGCCTCCAACAGTGCCGAGTTCACATCCGGCGCGCCGGGATTGAGCAAGGCCATAGACCCCGCACCACCGCGCGCCTCCATCAAAGAGATGCTCTCTTTGCACGACCACGGGCCGTTATTGGGGATGTTCAGACCGATGCAGGCTACGTTTGTTGCACCCAATTCCTCTTGCGCATATTGGGTCGCACCCAGATTAGACGGCAACGGGCCCTGATTGGTGGACACGATATTGGGCGTCTCGAAACACTCCGAGATCGCACAAGCCGAGGCCATGACCATGATGTCCTTATCCACATAAGTCTGTGAATTCACAGCCATTTCCATGAAGGACCCGTTGCCCACAAGCGCTACCGCACCCGCGTCATCGACCAGCTTAGCTGCCGCTTGTGCGGCCAGCTCCGGGTTCCACTGATCATTCTCTACCCGGTAATCAATGGGGCGTCCGTTGATGCCGCCATTGGCGTTTACACAATCAAAATAGGCTTTGGCAGCATCGGTTGAAGCGGAAAAATCACCCGGTGCCGCATTGCCGTGAATGCCCCCCACAATGATCGGCGCACCCGATGCGGCCTCGCCGGTATTCATCCCGCAAACCGGATCTGCAAATGCTTGGCCGGCAAAGCCTACAAAGCTGATCCCGGCGGCAAATGCCAAGGTCTTAAAATTCCTCATTAGATCTTCCTCCCTAAAAGATTATTCACCTTATCGTTGTAGATTTGAGCGGTACATCCGTAGGCTTGGCAACCCTCAAATCACATCTGCCGCCTTTTTGGCGATCATTTTGATCGGTGCGTTCGCCTTACTGCCGACGATTTTGAGTGTGATGGACACAATCACCGATACGACCGTTATTGGCGTTCAAACAGTCAAAATAGGCGTTGGTTGTGTCGTTTGAGGCATCAAAATCTTCTGCAATCACTAGGGCTTGAACGCTTCCTACAACGATTGGCTCGCCATGTGCGGCACCTTCTAGGCTGACACCGCAAACCGGCTCTGCAAAGACTGGACCAGCTAAGCTTATCGCGCTGATCACGGCGGCAAAGGCAACTTTGGTAAATCGGGTCATTTTATCTTCCTTCCTAAAGATAAGTATTCTCGTTTGGCCGCTTTGAGCGCGCTGTCAGGCGGCTCTGCGATCCTCTAAAATCATGTCTGCGGCCTTTTCGGCGATCATTATGGCCGGTGCGTTGGTGTTCCCGCTGACGATCTTGGGCATGATGGAGGCATCCACCACCCGCAACCGCGGCACACCGTGTACCTTCAGGCGCGCATCAACCACTGCCGCGTCACCGACGCCCATGGCGCATGTGCCAACCGGATGGTAAACCGTCCGCGCCTCGGACCGGATGAAATCAGCGATGCTTGCATCTGACTGAACACCCATGCCCGGTAGCAGTTCTGTAAGCCCATGGGCCTGCATCGGATCTTGCATCAGGATTTGCCGGGCCAGTTTCACACCGCGCACCAACCGCTCCATATCATCGTCATGGGTCAACAAACCCAAATCGATCGACGGTGGGCCGTCAGGCGACGTTCGTGTGATCTGACCGCGACTTTTGGGGCGTAGCACACAAGTGTGCAGCGATACGCCGTGTCCGTATTCAACCATCCGTCCGCGCATGCTCTTGCGCCCCGGAATAAGATGAAACTGGATGTCTGGCCGCGTCTCTGCCGCGCTTGAGCGCACAAATCCACCAGCCTCCACCATGTTCGAGGACAGCATCCCGCGCCGTGCAAACAGCCATTTCAGCGCCTCAAGGGTCAACCGTGGCAGGGCACGAAGCGACACACCGTAAGGCGTGATCGACTCAGTTTTGGAAATCACCATAACGTCCACATGATCATGCAGGTTCTGTCCCACGCCGGGCAGATCACGCATCACCTGCGTGCCGCTGGCCTGCAAAGCACCGCCCGGCCCAAAGCCCGAGCGCAGCAAAATATCTGGCGAGCCGATGGTTCCCGCGGACAAAATCACCTCGCCGCGCGCGCCAATCACCTGCTTTGTGCCATCTGTTCGGCGCAAATGCACCGTGGCGCCGTCCGTTGTGGTCGAAACCGTCTCAACGGTGGCCTCGGTCTCCACTTTCAGGTTTGGACGCTCCATAATTCCGTAAAGAAACGCCGCCGCCGAGGAATGTCTGCGCCCGTCCTTTTGGGTGACTTGATAAATCCCGACACCCTCGGGCGAGCTTACATTGAAATCTGGGCAATTGCGCAACTGCAATTGGTTGGCAGCGGCCAAAAACGCGTGATCCATTGCGTTGGGATCGCGCAATTGCGCCACCGACAAGGGACCGCCACGGCCATGAAACGTATCGTCCAGAGCCGGATCATTGTTGTCCTCGGACTTTTTGAAATAGGACAGAACATCGTCATAGCCCCACCCGGTGCAGCCCTCAGCGGCCCAACCGTCATAGTCCTCGCGGTGGCCGCGAATATAGACCATCCCGTTGATGGTCGATGACCCGCCCAAAGACTTGCCGCGCGGAATTTTCACTTGGCGATTGTTCAGCCCGCTTTGCGGAACCGATCCAAATTGCCAGTTGAGGTTTGGAAAACGCTGCAATGCCATTAGTCCCAGTGGCATGTCGACCAGCGGGGACCGTCCATGTCCGCCCGCCTCGATCAAGCATACGGAGACATTTTTGTCCGCACTCAGCCGGTTGGCAAGCACAGCGCCAGATGAACCCGCCCCAACGATTATGTAGTCAAAAATTTCCACGTTTGCCCCTTACGAAGACCAAAACTTATGTCATGTAAAAACCCTATTGCCATTTCTTTGGTTTTTCTTTGGTATGGGTCAACACCATGAAGGAGCCCCTATGCTCAGCACCGCCGACCTGCGTGACGCCGCCTATTTCTCTGACCTGTCGGACGAGGCCGAACTCAAGGCTGCACTCAGCGCTTTGGGGCCGGCTGAGGGGGTTGTCAAAATATCTGACAATCCCGCGTTTGTGGAAACCTGCCTGCAAGGTGAGCCGGTGATGTTTTCCGGGGTCGGGCTGGACGGGCGCTTACTTGAGTCGCAAACCGTGTCTGCGGCTTTGGAACAATTGCTGGGCAGCAGCGGCACCCTCATCGTTGATATGACATGGTGCGTGGATGCGCTTGACGCCCAGAATGCTCTGGAAACCTGGGGCACGGTCGTCGAGCAGCTTTGCGATGCCCACCCCCACCGGGTTATCTCGGTGTACAATCACAACCTGCTGCTAGAGACGCAAATGCAGGTCGCCTTGCGCGGCCACCGGCAATTCCTGGCACCTTCTGGGATCTATGAAAATCCGTTTTGGCTGCCCGCACGACTGCGGGTGAGTGCCGGTGTGGACGAACAGTTCGCCTTTCTCTTGGGCCGCGTTGTGCCTGACTTTGCGGACCTGCAACTTCTCGACCCGGATGACCGGGGATATGCCCGCGGTGCCAGCCCGGCATGGCTCGACAATAGCCAATCGCTCGATCTGGTGGACCGGACGACCCAGCGCTGGCAAATCCGGTGTCTGGGGCGGCTCAGGGTCTATCAGGATGGCCAATTGGTCGAATGGACCACCTCAGGCGGGGCACCACATAAAACCCGCGCGCTGTTTTGCTATCTGCTGCAAAGCGGTGAGAACGGTGCGCAGGCGGACCGGATCAGCGAGCTGATTTGGCCCGATCAAGCGGATGAAACCCGCAAACGCGCCCGCCTGCATCACGCTATTGCAATGCTGCGCCGCGCTTTGGGCGACAAAACCACCGTGATGCGCGACGGCGAATATTACCGCCTGAATGCCCCGCCGGGCAGTTGGACCGATATTTCCGCCTTCGAGCAAGGATGCAGGCGCGGCTTGGCCTTGGCCAAACAGGACGACCCGGAAGGGGCATTGCGCCTCTACCGTTTGGCCGAACGGCAATATCAGGGCGATCTGTTTGAGGATTTGCCGATTGAGTACACCGATAATGACCTAGAGGATTGGTGCCGCCCGCGTCGCCGCTGGTTGCGTGAAATGGCGCTGAAATTGCTGCGCGACATGTCCACAGTGCTGCGCAGTCAGGGTCTGGCCGATGAGGCGCTGGAGAAATGCCAAAAGGCGCTTACCATCGATATGACCAATGAAACGATGAATATAGAGACGATGCGGGTGCTGCACCTTCAGGGCAGATTCGAAGCCATCGACCGGCAATATGAACAATTTCTCGCCGCCACCGATCAGCGACCCGCAGATATGGAAGGCACGCAGTTTTACAAAACCTACCGCAGATTGGTGTCGTGAACGCTCCCCGCGCCCAGTGAACGCCCCCGCCTCAAAAGGTGAAGACCGATGCTCGAACCCCGACCAAAGAAAAACCAAAGAATGCCCTATAGGCTCAGGCAACGTCTTGCGTGTTGGACTTGGGAGGAGACTTGATGAACGTGCAACAACCTGTTTGCCCGGTCGGCGGTTTTGATCCCTATGACCTCAGCGCGCCGCATGCCAATTGGCAGCAGTTTCGCAGCACAGCCCCGGTATTCTACCACCCAGACACCAATTATTGGATCGTCTCCAACTATAATGACATCAAGGGCGTGTTTGACGACTGGGAGACATTCTCGTCAGAAAACGCCCAAGCGCCCATGACCCCGCTTGGCGATAAAGCCAAGGCGATCGTCAAGGCGGGCGGCTTCACATCCGGTCTGTCGGCACGCACCCCGCCCACCCATACGCGGATCCGAAAAGTGGCCCAGACCGCCTTCAGCCCGCGGCGCTTCAAAGCCATCGAGCCGCAAATCGAAGCCATTATAGAGCGTCACCTATCCGCAATGGAGGGCAAGGCCCAGGTCGATTTCTTTCGCGATGTGGCCTATCCGGTGCCCGCTTTGGTGCTGTTTACCTTGATGGGTATACCCGATCAGGATGTGGATAAGGTCAAAAGCTGGGCCACCAGCCGCGCCCTTCTGACATGGGGCAATTTAACCGGCGACGACCAACTGCCCCACGCTCAGGCGATGGTCGATTACTGGAACTATTGCCGTGCCTTGGTGGCTGCCCGCAAAGCGGCTCCGGGCGATGATTTTCCAAGCGATATGCTGGCCGCACAGCGCGACGGAGCCGAGATTTCCGACGAAGAGATCGCAGGCGTGATGTATTCGGTGCTGTTTGCAGGCCATGAGACCACAACCACTTTGATGGCCAATGCGCTTAAAGTCCTGATGGACAACCGCACCGCTTGGGATGCGATTTGCGCCGACCCGTCCTTGATCAAAGGCGCCACCGAGGAAATTTTGCGCTACGCCCCGTCCATCGTCTCATGGCGCAGACTGGCGAAAAAGCCGACCCAAATCGGCGGCGTCGATATCCCCCAAGGGGCCAATATCTTGCTTGTTATGGGGGCGGGCAACCGCGACGAGACTGTCTTTCCCGGCGGTGAAGATTTCGACATCACCCGCGACAATGCCCGCACCCATCTCAGCCTTGGCTACGGCATTCACTTTTGCATCGGCTTTCAGTTGGCAAAGCTGGAATTCGGCCTGATGCTGCGCGCTCTCACAAAGAAATTTCCCAAGCTGCACTTGGCCGAAGGGCACCCGATAAACTACATCCCCAGCATCTCGTTTCGGGTGCCTGACAAACTGATCATCAAACCGCACGGGGCATCATGAGCAATATCTACACTCTTCCATTCGATCAAATTGGCGACGCGGATATCGCCCGGGTTGGCGGTAAATGCGCCTCTTTGGGGGATATGACCCAAGCAGGCGTGGCCGTGCCGCCGGGCTTTGCGGTGACCACCGACGCTTATCTTGCGATGCTCGATGACACCGGGTTGCGCGGCGCGCTGGAAACCCATCTCAAAGACCTCGATCTAGAGGATTTCGCCGCCGTCGAAGCCGTCGCCCAAACGATCCAGACGAGCTTTCGCGCCCATAAACTCCCCCCGGCGGTCGAAGACGCAATCCGCGCGGGCTACGCAAACATGGGCGCGGATATGCCCGTGGCCGTGCGCTCCTCAGCCACAGCCGAGGACATGCCCGACGCCTCCTTTGCGGGACAACAAGACACCTATCTTTGGGTGATCGGCGCCGATGATGTGATCGAAAAAACCCGCGATTGCTGGGCTTCGCTCTTTACCGCGCGCGCCATTGCCTACCGGGAGAAAAACAACATCCCCCATATCGACACACTGATGAGCGTGGCGGTGCAAAAGATGGTCAATGCCAAAGCCGCAGGCGTGGCCATGACCCTTGATCCCAATACCGGGGACCGCACGCGGATTGTTATCGATGCCGCGTGGGGTTTGGGTGAAACCGTGGTGTCGGGCACGGTCACACCGGATAATTTTGTGGTCGAAAAAGTGCTGCAAGAAATTCTCGACCGCAACATCTCGGACAAACACATGGAACTGGTCGGCGATCCGGCCCAAGGTGCGGCGGTGGAACGTGCGGTTGAGCCGCCGCGCAACACAGCCCCCAGCCTGACCGACGCCGAGGTGATAGCCGTGGCCATGCTGGCCAAATCACTGGAGCGGCAAAAGAAATGCCCGCAAGACGTGGAATGGGCCTTTGATGCGGACCTGCCGGAGGGCGAAAACCTGCTGGCCTTGCAAAGCCGACCCGAAACAATCTGGTCGCAAAAGGCCAAAGCCAAACCGAAAAACGCCTATGCCACGGGCTTGATGAGTATCTCAAACACGCTCACAAATCCTTACGGCGGCAAAGTCAAAACCAAATAATAATAATCGTTTCTGGGAGGAAATGAACGATGGACGCAAAAACCTCAATGTTCCCAAGTGCCTATGAGCTGGACGCCCCCAAAGGTGCCGAAGGCTGGCAAGAACTTTACCCCTATTACACCCGCTTTCAGCCATCCCGGCGCGGCGAGGAAGATCAGAAATTCTGGTTTTGCAACTCGCAGCACTGGCCGACGCCGTTTCGCTCCTTTGACACGATCATGCTCGATTTTGCGATCAAATGTCTGGGCCAGTATAACTCCCGCCACCTGCTCATTCCGCCGGCCAATGGCATCGATTACCGCATCCTCAACGGTTATGTGTATTTCTCTCCCGTCGCTGTCGCCCCCGAGGATATCGAGGCGCGCGTGCCCATGTTCATGGAGCGGGCCGGTCACTATTTCATGAATTGGGACGATCTTCTGGCCAAGTGGAAAGTCAAAGTGAAAGGCGCCATCGACGATCTGAATGCCATCGAATTCAAAGCCCTGCCGGAAACCGAAGAGCTGGAAATTGTCACCGGCGGTGTCGGCCTGGACAGCACCAACCCGCTGTTTGAGGGATATGAAAAGGCGATCGAGCTTTGCTACAAGATCTGGCAGTACCATTTCGAGTTTCTCAACCTTGGCTATGCCGCCTATCTCGACTTTTTCAGCTTCGTCAAAGAGCAGTTCCCGTCGATCCCCGATCAGGCGATTGCCAAAATGGTGCAAGGTGTGGATTCAGAGCTGTTCCGCCCCGATGACGAGCTGAAAAAGCTGGCCAAACTGGCGCTGGAACTGGACGTGGCGGATGCGCTGAGCACAGGCGACGCGGATCAGGCGCTCAAGGCAGTTGCGGGCGTCAAAGGCGGTGACGCATGGCTTGCGGCATGGGAAAAGGCCAAAGATCCGTGGTTCAACTTCACTTCCGGCAACGGGTTTTACTCCACCGATAAATACTGGATCGACCATCTGGATATCCCGATGGGCTATGTGCGCGACTATATCGCCCGCCTCAAGGATGGCGATGACATCACCCGGCCCACGGAGGCTCTGCTCAAAGAGCGCGACCGGATCACCTCCGAGTACCGCGATATGATGGACGAAGAGGCGCAAGATGCCTTTGACGCCAAGCTGGGCCTCGCCCGCACCGTGTTTCCATATGTTGAGGACCACAATTTTTATATTGAGCATTGGGCGCTTGGCACGTTTTGGCGCAAAATGCGCGAACTCAGCGCACTTTTGTCGGATCAAGGCTTCTGGCCAGAGGCGGACGGCATGTTCTACCTCAGCCGCACCGAAGTGCGCGACGTGCTTTGGGACTATGCGCAGGCTTGGGCGATTGGCACGGAAATCCATGGCGGCGACATTTGGCCCGCCGAGATCGAGCGCCGCGCGGGCATCCTCAAAGCGCTCCAGTCAGAGCCGCCAATTCCCGCCCTCAATAACCCGCCCGATGTGATCACCGAGCCGTTTACCATCATGCTTTGGGGGATCACCTCGGAGGCGGTTGAAAGCTGGGTCGCCGCCGATGATGCGGGCGACGAGCTGCGCGGTATGGCCGGATCACCGGGCGTTGTGGAAGGCATCGCGCGGGTTCTGCGCAGCCCCGATGAGCTGAGTGAGCTTAAAAAAGGCGAAATCCTCGTCACGCCCGTGACGGCCCCCTCTTGGGCGCCGGTGTTTGGCAAGATCAGCGCCGCTGTGACCGATATTGGCGGCATGATGAGCCACGCCGCCATCGTCTGCCGTGAATACGGATTGCCCGCCGTGACCGGCACCGGCAAAGCCAGCGCCAAGATCAAAACCGGCATGCGTGTGCGCGTCGATGGCAATAAAGGCACCGTCGAAATTATCGGCTGACACCGCCATCGCGCTGCGCCAAATGGGATAAAAACTATGAGCGATCTTTCACGTTTTGACCCTGTTTGGCGCGCCGCCGAGCCCTATATGCGGGCCCGCAAAAACGACGTGCATATCCCGCTGTCGTTTGACTGGTGCCAGCGCCTTCTGGACGGCCACCCGGAAGCGGATGCGGATATTTGCGCGCTGGCCATCTTGCTCCATGACATCGGCTGGTACGCCGTGGATCAAGCCGACATTATCGAACAGGGCTTCCGCTCGGAGAACTTTTTGCAATCAGATGTGCGCTATCTGCATGAACGCGAAGGCGTGCGTTTGGGCACCGAAGTGTTGCACCAGACCGGCTGGTCCCAACCGGTGATCGATGCTGTGTGTGAGATTATCGACGGCCATGACACCCGGCCAGACCCCCATCACCTCAATGACCGGATCGTGCGTGACGCCGACAAACTGTGGCGCTTTGATGTGCCCGGCATCGCCATCGCCTCCGACTGGTTTGGCAAAACCCCACATGGCTATGCCGAGCATTTGCAAAACAGCCTTGATAAACTGGAAACCGATCTGGGCCGCATGCTGGCCACCCAGACATTGGCCCGCTCGCGCCGCGCCCTCAAATTGCACGTTCTGTAAGAAAGTCACGCTGATGGACATGTTCATTGACGGCGCATGGGTGCCATCGCTCTCAGGGGCCACCGACCCGGTCACCGATCCCTGCACGTCTGTGCCTTTTGATACGGTCCCGCGTGCAGATGGGCGCGACGCCGACCGGGCCATCCAATCCGCCCACAGCGCCTTTCACCTGTGGCGCGCCCGCACCATGACCGACCGGGTCGCGGTTGTGAAATCCTGCGCCGCGGCCATGCGCGATAACGCACAAATGCTGGGCCAGACCTTGCACCGCGAATTGGGCCGCCCCCTGCCCGGCTGCATCGCCGAGATTTTGAGTGCCGCCGATCTGATGCATATCTACGCCGAAGAGGGCTTGCGCCTGCACGCGGAAATGCCTCTGGCCACCGGCCCCGGTGAGAAAACCCTGATCACCCGCGACCCGGTGGGCGTGGTCGTGGCCATCACCCCGTTCAACTTCCCCCTAACCTTGCTGATCTTCAAACTTGGCGCCGCCCTCACCGCAGGCTGCACCGTGGTGGCAAAACCGTCCGAAGAGACGCCGCTTTCCACGCTCCTGTTGGCCGAATTGCTGTTTCAGGCAGGCCTGCCCAAAGGCGCGTTCAATGTGGTCACAGGATCGGGCACAAAAGTCGGCGAGGCGCTGGTCAACCACCCGGTGCCGCGCAAAATCGCCTTCACCGGCGGGGCAGTCGCGGGCAAAGCCATTGCGGCCGCCGCCACGGGCACGGTCAAACGCGTGACACTGGAGTTGGGCGGTCACTGCCCGGCCATTGTCTGTGCCGACGCCGATCTGGACAAAGCCACCACCGCCATTGCCCGCCACGGCACCGCCAATTCCGGGCAGTTTTGCTACCGGGTCAACCGCGTCTATGTGGAACGCGCCGTCTATGAGGCCTTCCTTGCGCAACTGACCGCCAAAATCAGCGCTTTGACCCTTGCACCGGCAGGCGGCGAGGGCGATTTGGGCCCGATGGTGAACGCGAAAATCTTCGCCAATTCCCAGCGTCAAACCGATGATGCCCGCGCCAAAGGGGCACGCGTGTTGTGCGGCGGGACGCGCCACACTGGGCCCGGATATGATGACGGCTTTTACTTCCCGCCCACACTCCTTGCCGATGTGACCGATGACATGGAGATCATGCAACACGAAACCTTCGGGCCGGTCTTGGGCATTTGCCCGGTTGAAACCAACGCCCAGGCTTTGACCCGCGCCAATGCCAGCAGCTACGGTCTGGCGGGCTTCGTGTTCAGCCGCGATCTGGCCAAAGGGCTCAGCCTGTGCGAAGGGCTAGAGGCCGGGCTGGTGTGGCTCAACGACATTCAACGCTCCTCCCATTACACGCCCTTTGGCGGTGTCAAACAAAGCGGGATCGGCCGCGAAAAAGGCCGCTGGGGTGTCGAGGCTTATCTGGAATATAAAACCATCTATCTCAGCTACGAGGTGCCCCTGTGACCGATGCCCTTTTGCGCCCGCAAGATATCCCCCTGTGGCAAGCCGCCCGCCCCTATCTGGATGTGCGCAACAATGACGAGCACACGCTTGTCGCCTACGGGCTGGCCAAAAGCCTCATGGCGCTGACCCCGGAGGCGGAGGCGGATATCGTCCTGCCCGCGATCCTCTTGCATGATGTGGGCTGGAAAAAGATCGACCCCGACCTGCTGCTTTTGGCGATTGGCAAAAACCCCACCCGCAAAGACCTTGTGCGCGACCATGAAGTCTACGGCGTCCAGATTGCACGCGACATTCTGACAGCGCACGGGGCCCGGGATATGGACATACCCGCCATATTGGCCATCATCGACGGCCATGACACGGTCAAAGACGCCCACTCCATCAATGATGCAATCGTCAAAGACGCCGACAAAGGCTGGCGGGCGACCGCACATGGGATGCGCATCATTCGCAGCTGGTATGACTGGACGGTGAGCGAATATATCGATGCCATAGAGAAAGTCTCGCTGCCCTTCATGTTGACCGATGCAGGCCGGGCAATGGCGCAGGGCTTTGTGGCCTCTATCAAAGCCGAACAACAGCTGGACACCTATATGACGGGGGGCCTTCATGCCTGAATTTGATCTCAGCGCCAAACGCGTGATTGTAACCGGGGCCGCAGGCGGGCTGGGCCGCGCCTTTTGCCAAGATTTGGCCACCGCAGGGGCCCATGTTCTGGCCGCCGATATTGATCCCAAAGGCGCAAATGAAACTGCCGCTCTGATCCGCAAAGAGGACGGCAAATGCACCGCAGGCCAAGTGGACGTCACCAAGGCCCAAAGCTGCGACGCACTGATCCGGCAGGCCCAAACGGAGCTGGGCGGCGTGGACGTGCTGGTCAATAATGCCGCCCTTTACGGCACCCTGAACCGCGCCCCGTTTGAAGATTTGGACGACGGCGAATGGGACCGCGTTCTATCGGTCAACGTCAAAGGCGTGTGGCAAATGACCCGTGCGGCCTCCGCCCTGCTCAAAGCCTCCGGGGCCGGCTCGATCATCAATATCGCCTCGGCCACGGTGTTTTCCGGGTCGCCGCAATGGATGCATTACGTGGCCTCCAAAGGGGCGGTGATTGCCATGACCCGTGTGATGGCCCGCGAGCTTGGCCCCGACAATGTGCGCGCCAATGTGATCGCGCCGGGCTTTACCCTGACCCAAGCCAGCCTTGATTTGATGGAAGACGCCCAGACTTACGGTGCCAGCCGCGCGGCTTTGCTGCGCAATGGCGAAATGGATGACATCAGCGGCGGGGTTCTGTTTTTGGCCTCAGAGCTGTCAAAATACACGACCGGCCAAACGCTGGTCATCGATGGCGGCAAACAGTTCATTTGACACCCGCTACCGCTACCGCGCGCCCGGCTCTTGGGGCCGCAACCTGATCTGCGCGGTCAATCCAAGATGATCCGAGCCCCAACCGGGCGTCCGGGCAGCCCGCAACTGCGCCCCCAAAGGGGCCACCACATGATCAATGCGAAAAAGCGGCCAAGGGGTGTCGAACACAAAACTGCGCCCCAATCCGCGCGCCAAGCGCCCGTCGGCGGCACCGGCGGCCGAGCGCACCGCCGAGGACCACGGCACATTGTTGAAATCCCCGCCCATAATCACCGGCCTTGGCAGACGCGCAATGTCATCGGCCAAGGCCTCGCGCTGCCAAAACTGCCCCTTGGGCCATGGCCATAACTGGTGAATAGAGACGACGGTAATCGGCCCCAGTTCGGTGCCGATACGCATCCATGCCATCCGGCTTTTAGCCACGCAGCCGTGATCCAGAAGCGGGCCCAGATCACGCGCCATAATGGCCACACCGCCCCGGTCATAAAGACACACTTTGAAATGCGGGTAATCCGTGCCCAACCCGGCTTTGATCCGGGCAAAATTGGTCTCGGAGATCTCTTGCAGGGTCAAAAGATCGGCCCCGGTTTGGTCAAGCTCGACGATCAACTCATCAAGCCTTGGATTGCCAAACATCACGTTATGCTGATGCAAAACCAGATCGGGCGCATCCACCTCGCGGTTGGCACCCGCGTAAGGCACAAGGCTCATTACCGACACGCACACCGTGATCATCGCCATCATCGGGATCAAGGTCCTGCCCAGCTTGTAGGCAACAACACCCGCAATCGCCAACAGGGCTGTAAACTCGATCCGAAATATCGCCAGACTGTCCCCAAGCGGCAAAACAGCCCCCAAAAACCCCATGAAAATCGCAAGGGTCAACCCATGGCATGCAAGCCGGAACAGATCGAACCACAAACCGCCCTCGCGCTGCCACATGCCCCTACCCCCGCACCGGTTGCGGGAGTGCCGCACGCGCGTGCGCGCTCAACGCCGCCAGTGGCACCACATATGTGTGGATCGAAAACACCACCGCCCCGGTTTTGGGCAAACGCACCAGACATTGCCGCTCCACGCGCATAAAACGCGGATTGCCCTTGTCGCGCCGGGCCGCTTCGGTGCGCGGGTGAAACAAATCCGCGTCGCGGTAAAGGTTCCAATTGGCCCGCATCAATGGCCTGTCGGGCTTGATCCCGTCAAACAGGCGCTGGACCCGCGCCGCCAGATTTGCATCATATTCATCGACCGGATCATGCACCCGCAGCAGGTCGCGCCCGACCTTCTCCGACAGGCTCCAACTGGCAGGAAAACACATCACACCGCCGCACAAATGATGCGCCGCACCGCGCGTGTCATGGAACAGAAAATCCTCCTGCACCAAACGCCGCGCCACGATGGCCGGATGATCGCCGGTCAGCTCAACCTTTACCCCGTCAGGCCGCCGCACCGATCCGGTCCCAATCTCGTAACCCGCGCCCAAACGGGCCAAAACCAACGCCAAAAGCTCCTCGGCCTGCGCCTCTATCCCGTCCAACTGCGCCACATCCGCGCGGCGGGTTGCAATCAGCTCATCGGCCAAAGCCATCTGCGGCGCATAAACCTCATCGCGGATCAACCAATCCCCCATCTCAATGGGCGCAATGCCCGGCAGCCGCATCATCTGCGGCTCCATCCAGGGATAAAAAGGCAAAGAAGAGTGTAAGACCACCGCGAACCCCATGTCACTCGCGTCTCAAAACGACATTAATCTGACGATATTAAGACATCCCTTACGTCAATTCTCTGGCTAACTTAAGGCACCAATTGGGAGACCCGCAATGAACCAGCATTTTTCCGACACCCGCAAAATCATGGGAAACGGCCTGCGCCCCGATGGCACCCCCGACGACAATGACCGGCTGGAGATCGGACCCACCCCGCTGGCCTTCGCTGAATGGGCAGCCGCAGGGATCGAGATCCCGAACCTCGCCGCCATGCGCCAGTTCCGCCATGCCCGCCTTGTGGAACAGATCATCAAGCGCGACCTTGCAGGCGTGCTGGTCTTTGATCCGCTCAACATCCGCTACGCCACCGACAGTACCTCCATGCAGCTTTGGAACACCCATAACCCGTTTCGCGCCTGCCTTGTCTGTGCGGATGGTCACATGGTGCTGTTTGACTATAAAAACTCGCTGTTTCTGGCCGATTTCAACCCGCTGGTGAAGGAAACCCGCTCGGGCGCGTCGATGTTCTACTTCTCCAACGGGGATCGGGGCGACATTATCGCCTCGGAATTCGTCACCCAAGTGCGCGACATCCTCAACGCACATGTGCCGGGCAACAAACGTCTGGCCATCGACAAGATCATGCCCCGCGGTTTGCGCGCCTTTGAAGCGGCGGGCTATGAGGTGCCCGACGGCGAAGAAGTGATGGAAAAAACCCGCGCCATAAAAGGCCCCGATGAGATCAAAGCCATGCGCTGCTCCATGCGCGCCTGTGAGGCCGCCATCGCGGTGATGGAGGCGGAAACCAGACCCGGCATGACCGAGGACGACGTTTGGGCGCATATGCACTCGGAAAACATCAAGCGCGGCGGCGAGTGGATTGAGACGCGGCTTCTCGCATCCGGCCCCCGCACCAATCCGTGGTTTCAGGAATGCGGCCCGCGCATCATCCAAAACAACGAGATCATCGCCTATGACACCGATCTGATCGGCGCCTACGGCATTTGCTCGGACATCTCGCGCACCTATTGGCTGGGCGACCAAAAACCCCGCCAAGACATGATCGATGCCATGAACCTCGGGATTGAACATATCGCCCATAATATGGAACTGATGCAGCCCGGGGCTTACATCCCAGACATTGTGGAACGGGGCCACGTCCTGCCGGACAATATGCAAAAGCAGAAATATAGCTGTGCCGCCCACGGGGTCGGCCTGTGCGACGAGTGGCCCCATATTGGCTATAAGGACAAGGCCCATCCGGGCGCGTTCGACTACCATCTGGAACCGGGCATGACCCTGTGCGTCGAGGCGCTGATCTCGCCCGAAGGCGGCGACTTCTCGATCAAACTGGAAGACCAGAT
>CAKZTM010000102.1 GCA_937920555.1 uncultured Paracoccaceae bacterium
GGGCCGGAATTCGTGGAGGAGTTTGCCGATACCGATCCCGCCTTCACCCAGTATTTCGCTCAAGGGGAGGGGGATCGGGCTCTTTTCGATTTGCCGCGGTTTGTCATGGACCGACTTCGCGCAGCAGGGGTCGCTGAGGCGGCATGGACCGGCCACTGCACCTATAGTGATCCTCAGAGGTTTTTTTCCTACCGGCGCAGTTGCCACAATAGCGAGCCTGACTACGGCAGGCTAATCTCAGTGATTGCGGTTTGACCTTCCCTTAGGTCATAAATAGTTGATCAAATTTTAACAGTTGTGGCAAATTGCCGTGTTGTTGCCGTATTTAGCGGCGAATGTTTAGGGGTCGAAAAACTGAGGAACGCCCCAAAATGCAGCCAGAGCTTGAAATGATTGCCCCCGCCGCCTTCGCAATTGTCACTATTCTGACGTTCTGGCTTGGTGTGACGGCCTTGGAGAACAAGCCAAATAGTGGCGTGTTAATCATTCCTGCGGATGATGCCAGCTACATGTCGATCAGCTAACACGCTCTTCAAGTAGCTCAAAGGGGATGCCGGGCACGTCTTTGGCGCATCTAATGACCAATGAGGTTTTCACGGAAGCCACGTTTTCCGCGGATGTAAGATCTTCGGTCAAAAAACGCTGAAATGTCGACAAATCGGGCGCTGTGCATTTCAAGATAAAGTCGATCTCACCGTTGAGCATATGGCACTCGCGCACCAGCGGCCATTCGCGGGCAAGGTTTTCGAAAGCGCTAAGATCGGATTCCGCCTGATTGTGCAGCCCGACCATTGCAAAAACCTGCACCTCAAACCCCAAGTCGCGGGCATTGACCTGCGCATGGTAACGCTCGATTAGCCCGCTATCCTCTAACGCTTTAACGCGTCTTAGGCACGGTGGCGCGGAAATGCCAACCCGGCGCGACAATTCTACATTTGTCATGCGCCCATCGGCTTGCAGCTCCGACAATATTCGAAGGTCAATCTTGTCGAGCTTTAGATTTGGCATAAAGGTCCAACGCTGGTCATTTTTCGGGCTATTACGCAATGATGTGAGCCTGCGCAACAATATTTCAGTTTCGAGAAATATTATTGCGCGAAATGCTGTTCACAGTCAATTGTAGATACAATTCGCGCGCCCATCTTCACTCTCTCAATCTGTGCCCATATAGAGGGTGTGAGTTTTGAATTGAGGGACCGACAACCATGACTGAGACACGCCACACCCGTCTGTTAATTATTGGCTCAGGCCCTGCCGGATATACGGCAGGGGTATACGGATCGCGGGCCATGTTGGAGCCAATCCTGGTGCAGGGCATTCAGCCCGGTGGTCAGTTGACGATCACCACCGAGGTGGAGAACTGGCCGGGCATCGCAGAGGTGCAGGGCCCCGATTTGATGATCGATATGGAGGCGCATGCGAAAGCCGCCGGAACGGAGGTGATCGCGGATCACATATCCTCGCTCGATCTGTCCAAGCGGCCTTTCACGGCCGTCGGCGATACCGGCACAACCTACACGGCGGATTCAGTGATCTTGGCCACCGGTGCGCAGGCCAAGTGGCTTGGGATGGAGAGCGAAGAGAAGTTTAAAGGCTTTGGCGTGTCGGCCTGCGCCACCTGTGACGGTTTCTTTTATCGCGGTGATGATGTGGTGGTTATCGGTGGCGGCAATACCGCCGTCGAAGAAGCGCTGTTTCTTACAAAATTTGCCAATAAGGTCACGTTGATCCACAGGCGCGATGAACTGCGCGCTGAGAAAATCCTGCAAGATCGCCTGATGAAAAACCCAAAGATTGAGCCCCTGTGGTTCCATCAGCTCGACGAGGTGTTGGGCGACGAAGATCCTTTGAGTGTGACCGGTGTTCGGGTCAAAAACGTCAAAACCGATGAGATGCAGGAAATTCCATGCAAGGGCGTGTTTGTGGCAATAGGCCACGCCCCGTCCAATGAGTTGGTTAAGGACACGTTAGAGACCCATATGGGCGGATACGTGGTTACGGCACCGGATTCGACTGCGACATCCATTCCCGGCGTGTTTGCCGCTGGCGACATTACCGATCACATCTACCGCCAAGCGGTCACATCTGCCGGAATGGGCTGCATGGCCGCGTTGGAGGTTGAGCGGTTCTTGTCCGAAGAGGATTAAAGCGGAACGCTCTAATGCACGCTCAGCGGTGTTAGGGCGTTTTCGCGGGCCAGATCAAATGCGGTCGCACGGTTGGGTGTGAAAGCGATCTGCTCTCCGTTGGGACCAAACACGCCATAAATTTTGCTCATTCCGCCGGCTTGCGCGCGGACATGGCTGGGCAGTTCCTCTAGATCGATTGGACGGACGTAAACGATCCGTTGATCTTGCGGGCGACCCTTTGTCTTATCAAGTTTATACGCGGTATTCATCACGGGTACTCCTTCAAGCCTTTGTAATCTTGATACTTTGAACGATTGTCTCTGGTTGGTTGCGTCTCAGGTCAATGTGCAACAGCCCGTTTTCCATGGTTGCGTCAGCCACCTCTACGCCATCTGCCAGCACAAAACTGCGCTGGAACTGGCGGGCGGCGATGCCACGGTGCAGAAATGTCTTATTGGCCCCGTCATCAACCTGTTTACCGCGGACCACCAATTGGTTGTCCTCAACGGTGATGGCCAGATCGTCCTCGCTAAAGCCCGCGACCGCAAGCGTGATACGGTAGGCGGCCTGCCCGGTTTGCTCGATATTATAGGGTGGATAGCCCTCATTGCCGGACTTGTTCGTGCGCTCGACCAATCGGTCAAGCTGCTCAAATCCCAATAGGAAAGGATGGGATGCAAATGTCATCTTCGTCATGTCTGTAAAGCCCTTGTTAAGCGACCTTTGATAGCCCCGATTGGTGGCGGCTTGACTATAATATGGGCGTTACCGCGTATTTGTTCAAGAATGCCCGCAACATACACGGAATCTTTTGACACAAACGTAGCTAGCGGCGTATTTGCCTGATACGCGCTGATTTGGAGATAGTCCCACATGTCCGGCCAAATGGACCGAAATGAAGTCCTGAAGCAAAAACTCGCGGTTCTGAAAGAAGAACACGGGGATTTAGACGTGGCTATTCGGGCGATCGAGGGGTCAACTTACCCCGATCAACTGGCAATCAAGCGGTTAAAGCGCAAAAAACTGCTCTTAAAGGACGAAATTATCCGAATTGAGGATGAACTGACCCCCGACATCATTGCGTAGGGTTAACCTTTTCGGTTAATGCGGGTGTTTCAATACGCATGAGGCAGGGCCTACGCATGACAGCAGTTCAGGTTGGAATAATAATGGGAAGCCAGAGCGACTGGGCGACCATGAAGCTGGCCGCGGACATTCTGGACGAGTTAGACGTGGCTTATGAGACAAAGATCGTCTCAGCCCACCGGACCCCTGACCGGCTTTGGGATTACGGTCGCTCGGCGGTGGATCGCGGGCTCAAAGTGATTATTGCAGGCGCCGGTGGTGCTGCGCATTTGCCGGGTATGATGGCATCTAAAACACGGGTGCCTGTCTTGGGTGTTCCCATCCAAACCAAAGCGTTGAGCGGCGTGGACTCGCTTTATTCCATCGTGCAAATGCCGCGTGGCTTTCCCGTGGGTACCATGGCCATCGGTGAGGCAGGGGCTGCCAATGCAGGTCTGATGGCGGCCGCTATTTTGGCAGGTCATGATGCGGCGTTGGCGGAGCGCTTGGATGCGTGGCGCGCAGCGCTCTCCGCAGCAATACCCGATGAGCCAGTTGATGGTTAAACCACTTACCCCAGGCTCTGTGATAGGTATCCTTGGCGGCGGCCAGTTGGGCCGGATGTTGGCTTTGGCTGCCGCGCGTTTGGGTCTAAGATGTCATATTTTTGAACCGGGAGCGGATTGCCCGGCCTCTCAGGTTGCGGCTTTGACCACAACGGCGGATTACTCGGATACAGAGGCATTGCGAGCCTTTGCCGGATCTGTTGACGTGGTGACCTATGAGTTTGAGAATATCCCAGAGGCGGCTTTGGATGTGATTGAGGGGATGGTGCCCGTTCGTCCGTCGCGCAAAGCTCTGTCGGTCAGTCAGGACCGTATCGTAGAGAAGGATTTTCTCAGCGGGCTTGGGTTGGCTGTGGCTCCTTATGCGGATGTGTCCTCCGCTGGAGAATTGGCGCAAGCCGTTGAAAAAATTGGCGTTCCGTCGATCCTAAAGACCCGTAGGTTCGGCTACGATGGTAAGGGGCAGGTGCGACTGAAGTCTTTGTCTGATGTGTCTGGCGCATTCGAGGCGGCGGGTTCAGGCCCATGCGTGCTGGAAGGGTTTGTCACATTTGAGCGGGAAATTTCGGTCATTGGGGCACGTGCTCAAGATGGGCAAATTGCGTGTTTCGATCCCGGTGAAAATGTTCATGTGGACGGGATTTTAGATACGACAACGGTGCCTGCCAAAGTTTCGGGCGGGCTTGCGACGGACGCTGTTTTGCTGGCGGGCCGGGTTCTCAATGCGCTGGATTATGTAGGTGTGATGGGGATTGAACTATTTGTCACCAAAGATGGATTAGTGGTCAACGAAATTGCGCCAAGAGTGCATAATTCCGGCCACTGGACGCAGAATGCCTGTGTGGTAGACCAGTTCGAGCAGCACATTCGCGCCGTCGCGGGCTGGCCCCTTGGGGACGGGCGGCGTCACTCAAATGCGGTCATGCAGAACCTAATCGGCGAGGCTGTGGACGGGTGGCAGGGGGTCATAGAAGACGGGCTGCATCTTTACGGCAAAGCTGATGTGAAGCCGGGCCGCAAAATGGGGCATATCAATCGGATTTCACCAAAGTCTTGAGGGTTTCGGGTTGGCCCGGAAACAGCTCAGAGCGCCCGTCGCGGACAAAATCTGCGCAAATGGCATCCATGTCAGGCCGCGCACGGCCCAAAATTTGGGTCCGTGCCTCGTCTGACAGATACCTATGCGTTCCAGGGTCAGGGGCTCGCTTCATGGCGCGCACGCGACGTTGATCAACCGGCTCGCCTTTCTCAATCAACGACCGCAGCTTTTCCGCCTGTGACGGGGGCAGGGTCGGATTGGCGTTGGCGTGTCTTAACACCAAGTTGCGTGCGACTTTCGCATCAACGGCACAAACGTCCAAAAACCGACCAATTAGGTCGAAACCGGGGCTTGCTGGCTCATAAGGAATAACTGACAGCGCGTTTGGTGCAAAGGCCTTCGCCCACCAGTTGAACATGCGGTGGCGATTATAAAGATAGGTCTCAATATGAGGTTGGGCTACGAAAGCGTCGAATGTGCGTGTCTCGGCGTGCTCGATATTTGCGATGCGTTGGGCGTAGAACTTTTCGATCCAATGATCGGGGCGACGCATGAAGGTTACGACCTTTACATCAAAATGCTGGGTCAAGGGGGCAAGCCGTCTGGCATACCGATTGAGATGGGACGACCAGCCCTCGCTACTGAGGATATTGACCGGGCGACCGACCTCTTTGATGGTGCGGATATAGCGGCCCAAAAGCGCGTCATGGCTGCCGAACTCAGGGTGGATATGCGGGCTGCGGTGCTTACCTTCGCTGAGCGCGGTGTCGCGTAAGTCATTGTGGTTGTTGGTGTAAAAGTAGCGTCCGTTGATGGGGCGGGGGTAGAACACCCCCAAATGCCGCAGCCAAAGACGGTTGTAATAGAGATAATTCTGGATGCTGGTCGAGCCGGTTTTGTGAGTACCGATATGGAGGATCAGGGTTTGACGCATTGCGTTGGCTTACCCCGATTGGTTTAACGAGCGGTTCACGCGGCTTTCCACTTGATCGAGCAGCCCATGGAGGCGATCTGGTCCCGTGGACCTTGCCCGGTTTCCGCGACTTGTTTCATAGCATTGAAAAGGTCGCGCGGCGCGTCGGCAGGGCCTGCTGCGGCACGTGAGGCATCAAGACGCCCCCGATATTGAAGTTTGAGGTCTGCGTTATAACCGAAGAAATCGGGCGTACAGATGGCATCGTAAGCACGGGCAACGGTCTGGTCCTCATCATGAAGATAGGGGAAGGGAAATCCCTCCTGCTCGGCCATGTGCTGCATCATCGGAAAGCTGTCTTGAGGGTAGTTCTCGGCGTCGTTAGAGCATATGGCCGCGACGCCGATGCCGAGCGCTTGGAGGTCGCGGGCATTTCGCTGGATGCGATCGAGGATCGCCAGCACGTAGGGACAGTGGTTGCAGATGAACATGATCAGGGTGCCATTGGGGCCTTTGATGTCTTGCAGACCGTATGTCTTTCCGTCCGTGGCGGGGAGGGATAAGTCAGGGGCCGGGGTGTCGAAGTCGCAGACGGGCGGGGTTTGCAGAGACATGAGTGGTCCTTTGGTGCTTTCAACATTCAAAGTATATCTGAGGCTTTGGGTAATGCCAGTGTTGCGCAGTTTTGCGGCTTTATGTTTACGTGACCCGAACGCTTAAACTTCCACCAATTTCCAGTAGAATCCGTCTAACGATTGCAGGGAGCCCACACCCCCCAAATGCTGCTACATGCACGGATAGCCATGCAGCGCAGATAGTGGACATTCAACACCTCAAGATTTCGTCGCAAATGCAGCCAACAATATCGGTTGTTCGCGGCATGCGCGATGCCTCGGAAAAATGCGGGCTCTTCTTTGTGAGCTCGCCAATGCGCAGAGATTGGCATTGGCGACCTTTTTGAGACGTGTAGGTGGCCCGCGGTTTTATCCTCGGGATGCTTTCACCATGTCTGCACCTTTCTCGGCGACCATATAGGTGGGCGCATTGGTGTTGCCTGTCGGGACGACCGGCATGATGGACGCATCGATCACGCGCAGGCCCTGGAGGCCATGAACCTTCAGCTCGTGATCCACTACGGCCATTTCATCGCGCCCCATTTTGCAGGTGCCGACCTGATGGTGATAGCTTTGCAGCGAATTGCGGGCGTAATCGGCCAATTCTTCGTCTGTTTGCACCTCCGGGCCGGGATAAATTTCCCGCGTCGTGATCTCTGCCAAAGCCGGCTGCTGGGCAATCTCGCGCATCATCTTGATGTTGGTCACCAAGGTTTGCACGTCGTATTCGGTCTCAAGCAGGTTGGGGTCCAGGACCAGCGGGTCGTCCACATTGGGGCCGGTTATCTTCAGCTCACCCCGGCTGGTCGGGCTCACCCCGCCCGCACACAGCGTATAGGCCGATGGCGTCACCGGGTCCTGCGTGTCTGCGGTGTAGAGCGGGACATGGAAGAACAACGGCTGCATGTCGGGCGCGGGCAGGCGCGGGTCTGAGCGCATAAACGCCTGAGCATGGAGCGGAATGACGGCCATGTTGGTCGGCGGCGGCACGTCTCCTTCGTAGATCACCGGCGCAAGCGAATGATCGTGCAGGTTCTTTCCGACACCGGGCAGCTCGTGGACAACCTCAATCCCGTGCTCTTCCAGTTGCGCCCGCTCGCCGATACCAGACAGCATCAGCATCTTGGGGCTTTCGATTGTGCCGCCCGCAAGGATCACTTCGCGCGTGGCTGTGACGGTACGCGTTTCGCCCTCCTGGACATAGCTCACACCGGTTGCCGTTTTGCCGTCCAGCTCAACCTTCGCCACACGCGCGTTGGTCAGAAGGCTGAGGTTCGGGCGCTCAAGCGCCGGGCGCAGGAAAGCGACAGCGCTTGAATGACGCTTGCCATCCTTGGTGTTCATTTGCGCGAAATTCACACCCTCGCTATCAGCACCATTGTAATCTTCGTTGAAAGGGTAGCCCGCTTGCAACGCGGCATCGACAATGCGTTGTGTCGTTGGGTGGATTTCATAATCCGTTGTCACCCGGAGCGGCCCCCCGGCGCCATGGTATTCGTTCTCACCCTGATCGAAATCCTCGGATTTCTTGAAATATGGCAGGATGCTTTCATAGTCCCACCCCGGGTTCCCCATATAGGCCCAGTTGTCGTAATCGGATGCGTGTCCCCGCACGTAAAGCATACCATTGATCGAACCGGAGCCGCCAACGACACGCCCGCGTGGCCAGTGGATCTTGCGCCCGTTGCAATGCTCTTGAGGGGCTGTGAAGTAGGCATAGTCGTATTCGGTATTCCAATTCGCCAGAAGCAAAAGCGGTGTTTCGATCGTTTCCACGCCTTCCTCCGGCCCCCCGGCTTCGATCAGAAGCACGGACACGTCCGGGTCTTCGGTGAGCCGTGCGGCCAGAACGCATCCCGCAGAACCTGCGCCGCAAATCACGTAGTCGAAGCTTCCGGTCTGCGCCTCCGCCGTGTTGACGGATGCACCGTAGATGCCCGGTGCCACCATCAATACGCCCGAGGCAAGAGATGACTTTTTGATAAAGTCGCGGCGGTTAATTCCAGATTTTGTCATGTGGTTTCCTCCCGATTGGTGCGCGGCCCGGTTGGCGGGCTGCACAAGCGATTTGTTTTGCTAATAGCATCTCAGGAAAAGACGACTTGAACGTCGGTATATTCCTGTAGGCCTTCTTCGCCGAACTCGACCCCGATGCCCGATTTCTTCACGCCTCCGAATGGGGCATTGGGCTGGATCGCGCCGTGTTTGTTGATCCATACCGAACCGCATTCCATACGAAGGGCAATCTCTTTGGCACGGTCGATATCCTGTGACCAGACAGACCCGCCAAGCCCGTTTTCCGACGCGTTGGCTTGTTCTATGGCCTCGTCGACGTCCGAGAACTTGATGATCGGCAACGCCGGCCCGAACTGTTCCTCGGCGACCAGCGGGTTGTCATTATCGAGATCCGCGATGATCGTAGCCGGGAAGAAGAGCCCGTCTCCAGGCTCGCCCCCCAGCAGCACACGACCTTCAGACTTGCCAGCATCGACCAGGCGTTTCACCTTGTCGAACTGCATCTGGTTTTGGATCGGGCCAAGAATGCTGTCTTCAGCCATGCCATCTCCCATCGGAATATTCTTGGCAAAGGCAACAAGGGCATCGCATACTGCATCATACACGTCTTCATGCACGTAAAGTCGCTTCATCGCAGCGCAGGTTTGGCCGTTATTGATAAACCCGCCCCAAAACAAACCTTCTGCGATCTGTGCTGGATCGACATCTGGCAGAACAATGCCTGCGTCATTGCCGCCCATTTCAAGCGTTAATCGCTTCATGGTTTCGGCAGCCGAGCGCATGACCTTTTCTCCGGTCGCGCAAGAACCCGTGAACACAATCTTGCGGATGTCTGGATGGGCCGACATGGCCGCACCGATAGAGCTCCCACCGTCGCTTCCGGTGACGCAGTTCACAACACCTGCGGGAAGAACCTCGTTCATGATCTCGACCAGCCGAATGGTCGAAAGCGGCGTGTAAGGCGACGGTTTGATCACCACTGTGTTGCCCGTGCGCAGCGCGGGCATGATGTGCCAAATCGCGATCATCACGGGGAAGTTCCATGGGGTGATGGACCCCACAACACCAAGCGGTTTGCGGTACTGTTCTACCGTGCCTTCGTTGTTGTCTTGCAGTGTTTTCATCGGCAGGGACAGAGCACTTGTGTACCCTGCCCAGGCCCCTGCGCCGCCAAGCTCCCACCGTGAGCCGAGGCCGTTCAGTGGCTTGCCTTGCTCTTTGGTTACAAGCTCTGCCAGCTCTTCGGCGTGTTCACCCAGTTTGGCAGTCACGGCCTCGCAGGCCGTCTGTAGCTCTGCATCAGAGCGTTTTGACCAGCTTGAGAAGGCCTCGTTTGCCGCCGCCACGGCCCGGTCCAGGTCGGCCGCACTGGCGTCAGGCGCCAATCCGACGACTTCGCCCGAGGACGGGTTACGCACCTCGAATGTCTGTGCTGCGGTCACTTTTTGACCGTCAATGACCATGGAATATGTATCAGCCATCGGTTTGCTCCTCCTCCAGAAACCGTAGTTCTCCCAGAGTTCACCTTAGGAAAAGGCCGCGGAGGCGTCTTGGCGTCAGACGTCAGAGTCTTTTGCGTCAGGCGTCAGATCACTCGACCTGCAATGTCTCCCCCGGAGCGCGGCCGTAATATCTGCGATACACGCGGTAAAACGTCGAAAGATCGCCAAACCCGGCCTCAAAAGCGACCGTAGAGATGGGAACCTGGTCTTGCTGCATTGAAAGCAATTGCAGATGCTGATGTGCCGCTTCCACCCGAAATCGCTGCAAACGATCATGGGGCGTTTCATCCGTCACCTTGAAGGCACGCTGAAGCCGCCTCAAGGAAACCCCTGTCAGGAAAGCGAGCGATTGGCTGGTGAAGTTTGGTGTGCGGTAGTGCTCGGCAATCACGGTCAGCGCTTGCCGGACAATTGCGCGGTCTGGATTGAGCTTTCCGCCATTGCCCAAAGATCGCTCCGTTAGCAATGCCCCAAATACGCTGTAGAAGGCCTCAACGGTGTGGGGCAAAATCGTTGCGTCATTGGTCGTCATGAGTTTTGTCAGAACCGCCTTCATTGCAATGGCCATGGGCTCATCACCTTCAATCGCCAAGCCTCCAAAAATACGGTGACCAAATCGGTGACACATCTCCTCACGCGGCAGATGTACGGACAGTTGAAAGGAATGTTCGCCGCCATAGACAAAGGTGCTTTGCTTGGTCGCATCGACCACAAACATGTCACCGGGTTCCGCCCAGACTGCGGCGTCTCCCTGGATCAGTTGCGCCGTTCCGCGTTGTTGAAGGATCAAAAAGAAATGGTTGCCGGGATCGCATTGAATGTTTGATGTGCTGCGCGATACGCGCTCCACATCGAGGCCGACTTGCGCGACATCCAGGCCGCCAAGATGCTCGACAGACAGGTGGCCTGAGACGTTTTCGCGCCTTTGCCGTGTCGGCCGCACGTCAAATGACCCACAGATTCCGTTAAGGCGCGACTGAAACAGCTCAATAGGCTGTGTTTCAATGGGCAGACTTTTGGGATGCAATTGCGAGTTTGGCATAGCCCCGTCACCGTAACATCTTTTCCGTACAAGTCTATTGTTGGAACGGCGAACCAGAGTTTGCTTCGTCACCCCCAAGACGCCATGAAGGCGCTATGGGGGATCAGATTTGGCTTGCTCGAACAACGCCAGAATTCGCAATGCAAAAGTGTCTTGAAGGTCTGTTGTGCAATCAATTTGCAGATTGACCTTCACCTTTTGCGAAGATTTGCTGCCCGTCCCTGTAGCTTTTCGCTATGGTCGCAAGGCGCACGAAAGCAGACTTTGACGCTTGGATACCGAACGTCAGGAAAGTCCCGCAGATTTCCAGTTCGCTACATGATCAATTTAGTGGCTGCTGCGAAAGTCTCCTTTGACGGGCCGTATCGCAGCATACCGACCACTGGCCGGAAGTCTTCTTTGTGGCCGTAAAGCAGACTTTGGGGGTTATTCATAAAAAAAGAGCGCCCCCCGAGGGACGCCCTTAAACTTGGTTGGGTCTGGTTTAGCATTCACGTGACACTCAGGCTCGCGCCGTCGCATCACTTTCGCAGTCTTTGGTTTTTCGGAGCAGCGATGACGCCTTAGGTTGGCGATCATCGCTGCACACGATTTAAATCAAACCAAACAGACAGAAACTGATCCATCTGCATCGTAATGCCTCCTTAGATTGGAGAGCATCACGATACGCGATGTTTTGAGATCAGTTTCGTCTTACATCATGCCGCCCATGCCGCCCATTCCGCCCATGTCAGGCATGCCGCCACCGCCGCCGCCAGCGCCTGGTTTCTCAGGCTTGTCAGCGATCATGGCTTCGGTTGTGATCAAAAGACCAGCAACAGAGGCTGCATCCTCTAGGGCCGTGCGCACAACTTTGGCCGGATCGATCACACCGAACTTGAACATGTCGCCATATTCCTCGGACTGAGCGTTGAAGCCGAAGGCGGCGTCCTTGCTCTCGTTGATCTTGCCGGACACAACCGCACCGTCAACGCCCGCATTCTCAGCGATCTGACGGATCGGCGCCTGAAGGGCTTTGCGCACAATGGCGATACCAGCTTCTTGGTCAGAATTGGCGCCTTTGAGCTTGTCGAGCGACTTGGCTGCATGGACCAAAGCCACACCACCGCCGACAACCACACCCTCTTGAACCGCAGCGCGTGTTGCGTTGAGCGCGTCATCGACACGGTCTTTACGCTCTTTCACTTCCACTTCGGTCATGCCGCCCACGCGGATAACAGCAACACCACCGGCCAGCTTGGCCAGACGCTCTTGCAGCTTCTCACGGTCGTAGTCGGAGGATGTTTCCTCAATCTGGCCACGGATCTGCTCAACACGGGCCGAAATCTCGGCCTTGTCGCCAGCGCCATCAACGATTGTTGTCTCGTCTTTGGTGATGCCGATTTTCTTGGCAGTGCCCAGCATGTCCAGGGTGACATTCTCAAGCTTCATGCCCAGATCTTCGGAGATCAACTGACCACCTGTAAGGATCGCGATGTCCTGCAACATGGCCTTGCGACGATCGCCGAAACCAGGTGCTTTCACCGCTGCGATTTTAAGACCGCCGCGCAGCTTGTTGACCACGAGGGTCGCAAGTGCTTCGCCGTCTACGTCTTCGGCAATGATCAAAAGTGGCTTGCCGGACTGGATCACAGTCTCGAGAAGCGGAACCATTGGCTGAAGGGAAGACAGCTTCTTCTCGTGAAGAAGAACGAGGCAATCCTCAAGCTCAGCTGTCATTTTCTCGGGGTTGGTCACGAAGTAAGGTGACAGGTAACCACGGTCAAACTGCATGCCTTCAACAACATCAGTCTCTGTCTCAAGACCTTTGTTCTCTTCGACGGTGATAACACCTTCGTTGCCAACTTTTTGCATGGCGTCGGCAATTTGCTCACCGATTGCAGCTTCACCATTTGCAGAGATTGTACCAACCTGAGCAACTTCGGCGCTGTCTTTCACTTCGCGCGACGCGCTTTTGATCGTGTCAACGGCAGAAGATACAGCCAGATCAATGCCCCGCTTGAGGTCCATTGGGTTCATTCCAGCGGCAACTGATTTCAGACCTTCGCGTACAATCGCTTGGGCCAGAACTGTTGCAGTTGTTGTACCGTCACCGGCGGTGTCGTTGGTCCGGGAAGCAACTTCCTTAACCATTTGTGCGCCCATGTTCTCGAACTTGTCCTCAAGCTCGATCTCTTTGGCAACAGTCACACCGTCTTTGGTGATGCGCGGTGCGCCAAAAGATTTGTCGATAACAACGTTACGACCCTTGGGGCCGAGGGTTACTTTCACAGCGTCTGCCAGAATGTTCACGCCACTGAGCATGCGGTTCCGGGCATCTGTGCTGAACTTTACGTCCTTTGCAGCCATGTTGGAGGCTCCTTAATTAGGTGTTGTGAGAGACGAAGATCAGGCCAAGAGGCCCAAGATGTCGCTTTCTTTCATGATCAACAGGTCTTCGCCGTCGATCTTGATCTCTGTGCCGGACCATTTGCCGAACAGGATCTTGTCGCCAGCTTTGACGTCCATGGAGATACGCTCGCCATCTTCGTCCCGTGCGCCTGCACCAACGGAGATGACTTCGCCCTCGGATGGTTTCTCTTTTGCGCTGTCTGGGATAATCAAGCCGCCTGCGGTCTTCTCGTCGCCCTCAAGGCGGCGTACCAAAACGCGGTCATGAAGAGGTGTGAATTTCATCGTTAATTCCTCTTGTTCCTAGTCGGATAAATTCAGATGTTAGCACTCGACTTGTTTGAGTGCTAACGGCGGGTAATTATGTGGACCGCTGCGATGAGTCAAGCGGTGGCTGCATTTTTTGTCTCGCGAGCTAAATTCTGAGTCAGGAAACAAATTGGATTGACAGCTTTTCGCTTCCGTGGCATTTAATTTTTCAAGAAAATTAAATGTGATGCAGCTCAATGAGCGATAGGGAGAATAATATGGCGACCGGTTTTTTTGGTGATGCAAAAGCAGCAAGTTATGAAGGGCCGGGGAGCACAAACCCACTGGCGTTCCAGCATTACAATCCCGATGAGATGATTCTGGGCAAGCGCATGGAAGATCATCTGCGCTTTGCCTGCGCCTATTGGCATTCGTTTTGCTGGCCCGGTGGTGATCCCTTTGGCGGGCAAACTTTTGAGCGGCCTTGGTTCGATGACAAAATGTCTGACGGCATGGCGGCGGCCAAGCTCAAGGCCGACGTGGCCTTTGAGATGTTTGAGCTGCTGGGCGTGCCGTACTTCTGTTTCCATGATGCGGATGTGCGCCCTGAAGGTGCAAATTTTGCTGAAAACACCGCGAACCTAAACGAGATCGTCGACTATTTTGAACAGAAGATGGCCACGTCGAAAACCAAGTTGTTGTGGGGAACGGCCAATCTTTTCTCTCACCGGCGGTACATGTCCGGTGGCGCAACCAATCCCGACCCGGACGTGTTCGCGTTTGGGGCCGCGACCGTCAAAACTTGCATGGACGCAACCCACCGTCTGGGCGGTGAAAATTACGTGCTATGGGGCGGTCGTGAGGGCTACGAGACATTGCTCAATACCGATCTGGGGCGTGAGTTGGATCAATTGGGGCGCTTTCTCAATCTTGTGGTCGAGTACAAACACAAGATCGGCTTCAAGGGCGCGATCTTGATTGAGCCCAAACCGCAAGAGCCAACCAAACATCAGTACGACTACGATGTGGCTACGGTTTATGGTTTCTTGAAGCGCTACGGTCTTGAGAATGAGGTGAAGGTCAATATCGAGCAGGGCCACGCGATCCTTGCAGGTCACACCTTTGAGCATGAGTTGGCGCTGGCCAATGCGCTTGGGATTTTTGGCTCTATTGATATGAACCGTAATGACTATCAGTCCGGTTGGGATACCGATCAATTCCCCAATAACGTACCCGAAATGGCTTTGGCCTATTATCAAGTGCTGCAAGGCGGCGGCTTTAAGACCGGTGGTACGAATTTTGACGCCAAGCTGCGGCGGCAATCGCTCGATCCTCAGGATTTGTTGATGGCGCATATTGGCGGTATGGATTGCTGTGCCCGCGGTCTCAAAGCGGCCGCGGCGATGATCGAGGAAGGCAGCCTGCCCGGTTTCGTCTCTGACCGTTATGCGGGATGGACCAGCGAGGAGGCCGGCAAGATGTTGTCTGGCGGCTATTCCTTGGCGGAGATCGAGGAATATGTCCGCGCAGCCGATGTGAACCCGGAGCCTGTCTCGGGCCGTCAGGAATATCTGGAGAATGTGGTCAATCGGTTCGTCTAATGGATAAAATTCGCAATCCGATCCTGCCGGGGTTCAATCCTGATCCGTCTATTTGCCGGGTCGGGGATGACTTCTATATCGCCACCTCGACCTTTGAATGGTATCCCGGCGTGCAAATCCATCACTCCCGCGATTTGGCGCAGTGGGATCTGGTGTCGCGGCCGCTCAGCCGTGCGGCTCAGCTTGATATGCGCGGCAATCCTGACAGTTGTGGCATTTGGGCGCCCTGCCTGTCCCATGCGGACGGGCTGTTCTGGCTGATCTACACGGATGTAAAACGGCTCGATGGCAACTATAAAGACAGCCACAATTATTTGGTCACAGCACCCAGCATAGAGGGGCCGTGGTCCGACCCGGTTTACATGAATTCATCGGGCTTTGACCCTTCGCTGTTTCACGACGAGGATGGCCGCAAGTGGTTTGTCAATATGAGGTGGAACCACCGGTCACCGGGCACTGGCGGCAATCCTGCGCATCCCAGCTTTGACGGCATTTTGTTACAGGAATATATCCACGGCGAAGGGCTGACAGGTCCGATCACCAATATATTTGACGGAACGGAGCTGGGCCTTACTGAGGCGCCGCATCTGCACAAGCGCGGCGATTGGTACTATCTGATTACCGCCGAAGGGGGCACAGGCTATTCCCACGCGGTGACCCATGCGCGCTCGCAAGATTTGGCAGGGCCCTACGAGATGCACCCGGACATGTATCCGCTGACCGCCAAGGACACCCCGGACGCGCCATTGCCCCGTGTCGGGCACGGGCAGTTTGTGGATTTGGACGATGATTGGGTCGCTCATACATTCTTGTGCTCGCGTCCATTGGAGGGAAAGCAATCGCCCATGGGCCGCGAAACCGGCATTGCCTTCCTGAAATGGGATAAAGACGGCTGGTTGCACGCGCCAGATGGACCTGCGCCGCAAGTGTGTCCCCGACAGGCAGTTGGGCCGCAGTCCGAAACGGTACGCTATGATTTTGATCAAGAGCTGCCGCAGGATTTCCAGTGGCTTCGCACACCCGCTTGGGAGCGATTATTTACGCTGGACGGATGTCTGCGCTTGATCGGTCGGGAAAGTATCGGGTCGTGGTTTGAGCAATCTCTGGTCGCCAGACGCCAGTGCCACGCCAATTATTCCGCCGAAACGCAGGTGGTTTTTGACCCTGAAACCTATCAACACATGGCCGGACTGGTGACATACTATAATCGCCATAAGTTCCATTACCTGTGCGTATCCATGAGCGACGGCCAACGGGTGCTAACGCTTCAATCCTGCCCTGGGGATTGGCCGGAAAGCCGGTTGGAATTTCCCATCGGGGAAGGTGTCGCATTGCCTGACGGACCCGTGTCATTGGGTTTAGACGTGGCCGGGGCTGTCCAGCAGTTTCGCTATAAGACCGATGGTGACTGGTTGCCAATCGGGCCTAAACTCGATGCGGGTGTGCTCTCGGATGAGGGCGGTCGGGGTGAACATGCGTCCTTTACCGGCAACTTCGTCGGCATGGCCTGTCAGGACGTCAGCGGGCGCGGTCAAACAGCTGATTTCGCGTATTTCTCTTACGAAGGGCGTGACCCGGCCTAAGCGGGTCATTTGCCGCCCGTTTGGTCTGTGCCGGTCTGTATGGTATGATGTGAGTCCTTCCAGAGGCATTACACAACCATCAGGAGGCTTTCATGACAGTTCACCAACTTGACGATTACGCACATCGCCTGTTCCGGGCGCATGGGGATCGCGCAGAATATGAGGCGGCCCAAAAAGCGCTTAAAGCGACTGATCCGAAAGAAGCCTCGGACTGGCGCAAAGTCAGGGAGTTGATCCGGCAATTGCGCGGCCCGCTTCAGGGGTAGACAACCCTAAGATGAGCAGACGTTGGGTCAAGTCGGTGGTCTTGGCGACCCGCTTGATCTTTGCTAATTTACGATTCTCTTGTGTGGGGGCCCATGCCGGAGTTTGACTTTGAAAATCCAACTAATCGACGATTTCGCGCATCAGTTTTTCCGTGCGCGTGGCGACTACGCCGAATACGAAGCAGCCCAGAAAGCCAGAACGGCAGCTTGCCCAACCGAGGCGGCGCAATGGCGCAAGATACGCGAATTGGTGCGGCAGCTGCGCATGAGACACGCGACCTGAGAATTTATACTGGCGATCCTGTCGCGACCTTCATGTGATCGAATGTGGCCCAGCTTTTGCCGCTCGATACGATGCAGCTCTGACCATTGGGTTTTGTCAAAAGAATGGTGAAGCTGCCGGTCTTTGGGGATGAGAAGACCTCAATCATCTGATTTGCCGATTGCAAGCCGCCGGCGATCCGCTCCTCTCCATATTTTTTGGACAGATTTTCGGCTAGTGTCGCGCGCGGTGCGCATGCAGATTGTGCATGAGCCGGCGGCGCAATGGCGGCCATACCAAATACGGTGGCAGTGGCGAGAAGTCTTTTGAACATGGGAACTCTCCTTCGTCGTGGTTTGTGTAAAGCGGTATAAACCGCAGGGTGATCTGCTAGGTTTATTCAAGGGCAAACCGGTGCCGCAGACCAATCACTTCGTTTCAAAGAGATGTGCGCGTTTGTGTCAGAATAGAAAACTGAACCGAAATTTGCCGGGGCGAAGTGGCATTGGTCACTTTTGCAAAAGTTTCTCTTTACAGGTGGGGGCAAAGACCCCTACGATATTTGGTAGGTAAGAAGGGCAAAACCCTCGACCTGTAGTAAGAGCACCCAGCTTTTAGAGGTCCAGAGCTCTGAAAGCGCGAGCAGTAGAGGTTCCGGTATGGCAACCGCAGAGCATTTTCTGAATTCTGAAGATATTCACCCTATCGATATTGTCGAAGACATTGCGTCCTACAATTCATGGGATTTTGACCGCGTCAGTGATGAACAGATTGCCATGGCAATCGAGGGAACGTGGCGCACCTATTCGCTGTCTTTGGCTTGGTCGGCTTATGATGAGACGTTGCGGCTGATCTGCACCTTTGACATGGACCCGCCTCAGGCGCGGCGGCCTGCATTGTTTGAGGCGCTTGATTTGGCCAATGATCGCTGTTGGACCGGATCGTTCACATTGTGGACTGATCAAAAACTGATGGTCTATCGCTACGGGTTGAACCTGTCGGGTGGGGCATTGGCCTCGGCGGCGCAAATTGACACGATGGTGCAATCAGCTGTGACCGCCTGCGAGCGGTTCTATCCTGCATTCCAATTGGTCTGCTGGGGCGATGAAGATCCCGCATCAGCAATGAGTGTCGCTTTGACGGAAGCATTTGGACGGGCGTAAAGCGTTGTAAGATTTTCTTTTGTTGCACTGCAACATGAAATACCTTGACGTTTGTGTTGCAGTGCACCATATACCATGCATGAAACCCATGCAGGAGATGCACAATGGCGAAGACAACAAACTTTTTTGACCCCGCTCAGTTCACTGAGATGTTCAAATCTTATGACATGACCAAGTTCTTTCCGACCGCGCAGGCCCCACAAGTGGATCCTTCGGCGTTGATGGAAGCCCAGAAGAAAAATATGGATACGCTGATTGAAGCGAACCAAAAAGCTGCCGAAGGCTACAAGGCTCTCTTTGAGAAGCAGGTCAAAGTTTTCGAGACAACTATGACCGAAGCGCGCAAGCACGCGACGGCATTTGATGCCTCTGACATGTCGCCGGATGCGGCTCAAAAACAGACAGAGTTCGCAAAGGCCGCGTTTGAAAAAGCGCTTAACAACATGACTGTGCTGGCCGAAGAAGCGCAAAAGGCGAATACGGACGCTTACAAAGTTGTCTCAGCACGTATCGAAGATAGCGTGAAAGAGCTTCAGGCGATGGCGTCGAAGTTCACTGCTTGAACAATAAGCCCCGTTTTTCAGGGGTGTAGATTGATAGCGTCGAGGTTGGATTTTGGTGTTGCGAGCCCAACCTAAAATAACCGAGCCAAACCCTCCCTTTTGGCTTATGAAGGAACCGCTTGCCCCAAGGGGCGAGCGGTTTTTTGTATCGGGATGTTCAAAAGGGACGGCGCATGTCTGAAATCACATTTGACGACTTTATGAAGGTCGATATCCGCACCGGTCGGGTGGTCCGCGCGGAACCATACCCCGAGGCGCGAAAGCCCGCCTTCAAGCTCTGGGTGGATTTTGGCCCGGAGATTGGAGAGAAACGCTCCTCCGCACAAATCACGGTTCACTATTCCCCCGAAGAGCTGGTCGGCCGTCAGGTTATGGCTGTTGTGAATTTCCCGCCACGCCAAATCGGCAAGTTCATGTCCGAAGTGCTTGTCTTGGGATTTGAGGACCAAGCCGGTGCCATAGTGTTGGCGCAGCCCGAACGGGATACGCCGATTGGTGCCAGATTGTGCTAGAGCGTCGGCCACTCATTCCGCATCACAAGGGTTGATACCGACCGCAACGATATCAAGTAGCCTGACCGGAAAGCGTCCTAAAAATGCATTGCAGATTTCCAGGGCACCGCTCCAAAAAACGCTTTGGCGGGGTACGAGAGCGCCCGCCAAGGCCAAATCGTCAATCTTTATCAACGATGCGCAAATGCGAACGGCTTTTCTTGCGCGGCTTTGCTGGCATGTCAGCAGCACCACCTTCGATCGTCGAGAGCGACGGACGGTTGGCATCATCCACAAAACCCGGACCGCGCTCGGCGAACCCTGCAACCTTTGCCGCATCTGCCGCCTCATCATAATTGATCAGCTCAGTCTTCATCCGCGTGATCCGCATCCGCACCGGTGCTTCATAAGCGTCGCCCGCGTCGGTGATGCAGCCAAGGATACGCGTAATTTCTCCAAAATCGCTGCGCAGTGGCATCATCAGCACATAAGCAGTGCCGGAATGGCCGTTATAGTCAACCGTTTCCATAACAAACTCGGTCACGGCAGGCTTGGCCACCACATCCAAAATGGCCTCATCGAATTTTGAGCGGTCGCCGGGCATCATGAACGCACGTGGGCTCATGCCGCGCACCTCCATCCCCATCATCTCACACATCTTCATACCGGCAAGGCGGACGCGAATGTTCTTGTCACCCACAATCTCCAGAATAAACATATTCTCGAGCGCGTGTTTGAACTCACGCGGATCAATCTCAGAACGATAAGGCGCCACGCGCCCTGCACGCAAATTTTCCCAATACGTCTTTAAACTATCGAGGATTGGGTCACTCATTTTATGTCCGATCTTCTCAAACCTAGTCTTGTATACTCCACCAGACTCTTTGTCTTTCCATCCACCGTCCATCGTTACCCCCTAAGCTAGAACATTTTAACTGTGTTGTCGTGGCTTTCAATTCAATTTGTTTGTACCTTATCAATTCATGCGTCTCTGTGCAGCAGTTAATAGCAATTAAGATTAATGGCCGAGATGTGGCAAAACTAAGGACAGGGTATAAAGTGCTAAATTCGATGACGGGTTTTGCGTCGCTCTCAGGCGACAACGGCGGCGGGAAATGGGATTGGGAGCTGCGCTCGCTCAATGGCAAGGGCCTTGATTTTCGGGTGCGTTTGCCGGACGGATTTGAGGCGTTGGAACCTCTTATGCGGGCAGAAGCCAAGCGGCATCTGTCGCGCGGTAATGTCACGGCCTCTTTGAAATATGTGGATCGCGGCGGTGTCGGCTTTGCCCAAGTGCAGCCAGATGGCTTAGCTGCGGCCATGGAGGCATTGGCCGCCATCGAGGCCGCCGCCGAGGCGGGCGGCTTTAATCTTGCGCCGATGAATGCGGCTGATCTGACGACTATCCCCGGCGTTCTGGGTGGTGCCTCGGATATCACAAGCGGCGTTCCCGATGAGGTTAAGGCGCAAGTGCCTGAGCTTTTCGCGCTGTTTGTAGCCATGCGCCAGACCGAAGGCGCGGCTCTGGGCGAGATTTTGACCGGCCAATTGGCAACCGTTGAGGATTTGATCGGCCAAGCGACCACCACGGCAGAGGCACGCGCCGCGCGGTCGGGGGATATTTTGCGCGAAAAAGTGGCCGCTTTGGTGGATGCCAGCGACCAGTCGGACCCCGCAAGACTTCAACAAGAGCTGGCCATTTTGGCGGTGAAAGCAGACGTCACCGAGGAAATCGACCGCCTGCGCGCCCATGTGGACGCAGCACGGGGGCTTCTGGCGGCGGGTGGTGCCATTGGCCGCAAGCTGGATTTTCTGATGCAGGAATTTAACCGAGAGGCCAACACGCTTTGCTCAAAATCCGGGTCGACCGAGCTGACACAGATTGGCATGGACCTGAAAGTGTTGATAGACCAGATGCGTGAACAGGTTCAGAATTTGGAGTAACCCCCCATGTCCACACGTGGTTTGTTGTTGATCTTATCGTCGCCCTCGGGGGCTGGAAAATCCACGATGGCGCGGCGTTTGATCGCCAAAAATCCGACCATGCAATTTTCCGTATCTGCCACAACCCGGCCCGCCCGCGAGGGCGAACAGGAGGGGCGGGAGTATTTCTTCCGGTCTCAAAGCGAGTTTGACCGGATGGTGGCGGATAGCGAAATGCTGGAATATGCGACTGTGTTTGAGAACTCCTACGGCTCGCCGCGCGCGCCCGTATTGGAGGCCATGAACGAGGGGCGCGATGTGATATTCGATGTGGATTGGCAAGGCGGGCAGCAAATCCGCGCCTCTGATTTGTCCGAGCATGTGGTCTCGGTGTTTTTGCTGCCACCCTCCATCGCGGAGCTGGAACGGCGCCTGAAAACCCGTGGTCAGGATAGCGCGGAAACCGTTGCGCGGCGGATGGCGCAGGCCCGCTCGGAGATATCTCATTGGCCGGAATATGACTACGTTTTGGTCAATGAAGACCCTGATCGGTGCGAGGCGGAATTGTCCCTGATCATCGAGGCGGAGCGGCTGCGGCCTCTGCGTCAATTGGGCCTGGTCGATAAGGTTCGCGGCCTTAATGACGAGTTTGACGCGCGGTGACAGCGCTTCGCATTTCGAACCGACAGGCGCGGTGGTTATGGCTGGCCAGCCAAGGTCTGGGGGATGCGCCCACCGGTTTGCTTGATCTGGCCGGGGTGATCAATCGCTTGGGATTTGTGCAGCTTGATACGATCCAGGTGATCGCACGTGCGCATCACCACATCATCTGGTCGCGCAATCAGAATTACCGGGCACCTATGCTCAATGAGCTGATGCTCAAACGTGAGATTTTCGAGCATTTCACCCATGATGCCTCGGTCCTGCCCATGCCGCTTTATCCGGTGTGGCAACGGCAACTGCGCCGGAAGAAGGATCAGATCGACAAATCCAATTGGTATGCCAAGATGCCTGATGCCCAAGGGCGGGCGGCAATACGGGCGCGGATTGAGCGGGAAGGGCCCCTGTCCACCCATGCGTTTGACACCAAAATCGAAGGCAAGAAAGCGATGTGGGCCCGCCCGCCGCATAAATTGGCGCTGGACTACATGTGGTACGGCGGTGAGCTATCGACCTGCCACCGGGAAGGTTTCACCAAGTTTTACGACCTCAGCGAGCGGGTTATCCCCGCAGAGTTTCGCGGTCGCACCCTCGGCGATGAGGCTGAGGTGAACTGGCTCTGCGATGCGGCCTTGGACCGTATGGGCTTTGGTACCCTCACAGATATCAGGAAATTCTGGGATGCAACGGACGTGGCTGAGGTCAAGGCGTGGGGCGAACGGGCAGATTTGATCCCGGTGGAGGTTCAGGGTGCCGACCGCGCGTGGACGCCGGGGTTTGCGCCGCCCGATATCGAGGCGCGCCTGGCGGCTCTGCGCGCGCCCACGTCCCGGTTGCGCATTCTCAACCCGTTTGATCCGGTGATCCGGGACCGCATCCGTTTGGAGCGCTTGTTCGGGTTTGAATACCGGGTGGAGATGTTTGTGCCTGCGGCCAAGCGCAAATGGGGATATTATGTATTCCCGCTGTTAGAGGGTGATCGGTTTGTGGGCCGTCTGGAGGCGAAAGCCGACCGCAAAACCGGCGTGCTCACGGTCAGTAATCTTTGGGTCGAGCCGGGGATGAGCTGGACCGGCAAGCGCGCCGCAAAGCTTGATGGCGAGTTGGAGCGCCTGCGCCGTCTGGCCAATTGTGCGCAGGTGACGTGGACTTGCCCGCGGGCATGATCCGTTTTGTTTGGGTCCGCGCCGCGTTTTGCCTTGGATATTCAACAGATGAGGGCGCGCCCTGTTGACCTGCTAAAAAGCGCTAAGGGCAACCCCCATCAGAGCTGCAAGTCCGAGCACTTTGATCAAGCTCCAATGGAGTTTTAGCAGCAATACCCCGCAAATCAGTGCCATCACCGGCACCCGCCAATCAAGCGTGGCCAAGGTTGGTTGCCACAGGGTCACTGGCCCGTATTGGGTCGGGGTGACTTGGCCGAAGAAGACGTGCAAGGCGAACCATAGCGACAGGTTCAGGATCACGCCCACCACGGCGGCTGTAATGGCGGATAATGCGCCAGAAAGTTTGGCGTTGGCGGAGATCGCCTCGATATAGGGCGCGCCTGCAAAAATCCAAAGAAAACAGGGGGTAAAGGTGACCCACAGGGTGACGAGCGCGCCTGCAAGGCCAAGGGCCAACCCGCCCTCTTGGAAGGCCGCCAAAAAGCCCACAAACTGTGTTACCAAGATAAGCGGGCCGGGGGTGGTTTCGGCAAGGCCGAGGCCGTCTATCATTTCGCCAGCCTCCAGCCAGCCAAAATTAACCACCACGTCTTGGCCCATATAGGCCAAAACCGCGTAGGCTCCTCCAAAGGTGACAACGGCCAATTTGGAGAAAAAAGCAGCTATGTCGCTGAGGATTGGGGCACCTGTGACGGCGATAAGGACGGCGACAGGTGCGATCCATACCACAAGCCATATGGCTATTGTTTTCAATGTGTTGCCCAGCGGGACGGGCGGCGGTTTGGGGGCCTCTACAGGCTTTTGCAACAAGACTGCCCCGATCACACCGGCCACCAAAATAATCAGCGGAAAGGGCAGGTTCAAAAAGAAAATCCCCACAAAGGCGAGACCTGCGATGCCCCAAGCCGCTTGTGACTTGAGCGCGCGTTTGGAGACCTTCAGGAGCGCCTCAATCACGATGATCAGAACGGCGGCTTTGACACCCAAAAAGATTGCGGAGACAAGCGGAACGCTGCCCAAATACGCATACAGAATGGACAGGGCCAACACGACCGCAGCACCGGGCAAAACGAAGAGCAGACCCGCGATAAGCCCGCCCACCGTGCCGTGCAAACGCCAGCCCGCATAGGTCGCCAATTGCATCGCTTCGGGGCCGGGCAGGAGCATGCAAAAGCTGAGCGCTTTGAGAAACTGCTCTTCGCTGAGCCAGCGGTTTTCTTCCACCAGCATCTTATGCATGAGCGAGATTTGGGCCGCAGGTCCACCAAATGACATCAGGCCGATTTTACCAAATATTTGAGTGGTTTGCGCGTGGCTGGGCTGGGTCATGAGCGGCCTGCTGGCGCCCAGTCATGGGTTTCGGATGTGGCGTCTCGGGCCCAACGATAGAAGGCGTCGTAAAGGCCCATACCGGCATTTAATTGAGCTAAATCATCGCGGTACATGCGCGACAAACCCAGCGAGGCGGCCATCAATCCGGCGGCCTCTGGGGCGAGGTCATGACGGTTGGTGTCGGCGCCTCTGACGATGGTGCCCAGACGCAGCAACGGGGTGGTTTCGAGCGCAAATTCGCTGAGCATGGTATCAAAGGTGCAGCGGTCCCCGCGATGGCTGAAATGCACATCCTCCAGATCAAACGGTGTGGCGCTAAATTTGTCGGCCACGTCCATCACCTCGCCGGCCTCCACAAAGAGAAATTGCGCATTCGGATCAACAAAGCGGCGGATCAGCCACGGGCAGGCGATACGGTCGATTTTCGGGCGCAACCGGGTCACCCAAACCGTGCGGCCCTGCCCGTTGCGGGCGGGCAGTTTGGCGCTGGGGATGAGCGGTTGTCCGGCCTCCGCCCATGCCAGATGACCACCCTCAAGAACCTCTGCGCTGATGCCATGATCCCGCAAAATAGCAGCCGCCCCTTGGGAAAGTTTTTTCCCTTTTAAACAGATTGTTACCACTCTTTTTCCGGCCAGACTTTCGGCCAGAGCAGCGACCTGATCATGAGGAAAACGCAAGGCTGTCGGGAGCGTTCTGGGGTCGTCATTATAGTCTTCATCGATGCGCACATCGACAATTTTGGGTGCGTCCGGTGTGCCAATAAGGCGCGACAGTTGGGCTACGGTAATCTGTGTTGGTGACGTCACGGCGTCCTCCTCCCGAATGGGTGAATGTGGACGCGAATTTCGGCTGACGCCTCACGGGGCATTCGCAAGTCCCCCTAGATATGTTGATGCAAAATTGTGGTGGGTTGTGTCAACGGGTTTTGTAAATCCGGCGTACGGTCCAACGGGTATGTATAATTGGTGTGCTGCCGAAATTGGAGCAATATTATGATGCGAATCAAATGGTTAACGCGCATTTTCGGCGCCATAAAACTGTATGACTTGTGTATGACTCCTGTATGACATCGATATGACAAATTGGCACATTTGGCGTGGTTAAGGCGGCGTTCGGTGAGGGTTTGGTAAGGTTGGTTAATGATGTGTGAACGTGGAGGGGGTGTGGTGTAGTCGCGGGTGTGGTCGTTTGGAGCATCGTCCGTAGTTGGATATTTGGGGAACATTGAAAGATGGGGAGGCGGTGCCCCGGTCGTGGAGGTTGTGGTCCGGCGATAGGGAGTTTTGATGGCAGGGCCGAGCCGCTCTACAGAACATTGAGAGGTGAGGCGGCGGTGCCCGGTTCGCGGAGGGTGTGGTGGCTCGGCGATGGGGCGTTTTGATCGTGCTGGGCAAGCAGTTGTTGCGGAACGATGCAGAGGGTCGGGGGGGCGACCCGATCGCGAGCGGAAGGCGCGGCTGGAGGGGCCGGGCTTTTAGGGGTTTGGGCGTTCGCGCGGAGCTCCCTTAAAGTTTGTTGATCGGGACTTTGATATAGGTGGTGCCGTTATCATCGGCGGGTGGCATATGGCCTGCGCGCATGTTCACCTGAATGGACGGGATGATCAGTTTTGGCATGCCCAGCTGGGCGTCTCTGGTCTCGCG
>CAKZTM010000103.1 GCA_937920555.1 uncultured Paracoccaceae bacterium
AGAGAGTCACTGGGATCATGTAAAGGCTGAGAGAAACTTATCCTCGATCGGATTTCTTGAAGTGCCGGAGCGTCTAATGGACCCAAGGGGTCTGTGAAATTGCGGATGGTCAAAGTCGAGAAAAACAAGTCTATCTTCCAAGTAAGACGCAGTTGTCGCTCTAGGCATTGTTGTGATCAGATCAGTTTCGGCGATAATTTCGAGAACCGAGCGAATAGAGTCCGCTTCACAGACAATGTGCATCGCGGTGACACCTGACGCCATCATAGCCGCCTCGGTCTGTTGGCGAAGCAGACTGCCGCGTGAGTGGGCCAGCCATATCTGAGCCTCCAGATCAGAGGCCATGACGTGCCGTCGCTTCGTGAGCGGGTGGCCCGCGCGACACAAAATGCCCACTCGATCATCAATAAGTTGCTTGAAATCCAGTTGCTCAGAGGGATCTGCGAGACTTTGTGGCCCCAAGACGAAGTCTACCTGACTTCGCTCCAACATGGATCGCAGCTCATGGACAAGACCTGTGCGCATCTCCACGACGCAATTGGGATTTTCTCGGATAAACTTGGCCATGGCACTGCTGAGGAACCGACCCGCAACAATCGGAGGCGCCCCGATCCTCAGTTCTCCGACCGCCCCCTGAGCAGATTGATCCGCCAGAACACTGGCTTGCTCTTGTGCCAACCGAATGGCCTGACCGTTGCGCGCCAGCCTGAGCCCAAGCGCGTTGGGGATCGATTTGCGCCCGTCCCGGTTGAACAGCCCGGCCCCCAATCGCTCCTCCAAGGACTTCATGTTCCGGCTGAGCGCAGGTTGGGTCAGCCCAAGCCTGTCTGCGGCTGATTGAAACGATCCAGCCTCGACAATGACCGAGAGTTGCGCAAGATGCTTGGGGTCGAATTTCATAGCAATTCTTTATGTGAACCTATGATTGTTTGATTATATTAAATGTAACTTCTCTGCTAGGCTCCCTTCAAAATAAAGGGAGGATACCATGTTCAACTTCAAGAAAATCACAGCCGCAGCTGCGATTCTGGCCAGTGCGATCTTCGCACCGTCTGTTGCTTCGGCACAGATATTCAAGGGCGAAACCGCAGGTGTCGGGGACCCGGTGCACACAATGTTTGTCACCTTCGCCAATCAGGCGGGCAAAGCTGGTGTCGAAATTCAGGTGAATGCCGGTCAAACTCTAACCAAGTCGATGCTGAAGGGTGGTCGCCAAGAGATCGACTTCTTCTCAACCGTGCCCTCCTTGGTCAACCTCATGAAGGGTCAACAGCGGATGTATGAGAGCGTTGATGATGCAGCCGGAGCGGCCGGCGAACTTCGCGCGATCTTGGGCTTTAAGGCCGGCGCCTACCATCCGGTCACGCTGGCAGGTTCTGGAATTGAAAGCTGGGAAGACCTCAAAGGCAAAACCGTCTTTACGGGTCCTCCGGCGGGTTCTGCATCGGCCACCTCCGAGGCGTTAATCAAGATCATCACCGGATATGAGGCAGGCAAAGACTATACCGCAGTGCGCCTCAGCTGGGGCGAAGGTTACGCAGCTCTTGCGGACAATAAGATCGACATGATGGTGCGCCCTGCCGAAATCGGCTCCTCGAAGATCGAGCAATTCGGTCTGTCTGGCGAGTTCCGCGTGCTCTCCATCCCGTCCGATGTGGTCGGATCAGAGGCCATGCAGGCGCTCTTTGGACGTCCGGGCCGTGGCATGCTGCAATTTGACGGGAGCGTCTACAAAGGCCAGCAGACAAGCGGCGAGATCACGGCTTTGGGGTTCACCCAGTTTGTTGGCACCCATGCAGGTGTTGCGGATGATGTGGTTTATAATGCCACCAAGGCCTTCTGGGAAAATCTGGACGAAGTTCATGCGACGGCCTTTTTCCTCAAAGAAGTGACCGCTGATACGGCTTTCACCTCCGTCAACGTGCCTCTGCATCCAGGTGCTGCGAAGTACTACGAGGAAGCCGGCATCGCGATCCCGGACGACTTGCGCCCTTGATCAACTGATGAACGGGGAGGACTGCTTCAAGCGGCCCTCCCTCTCCCCTCAATTTGAGTACAGGTAGAGACGTTATGACCACAGAGATACATCCCTCTGGCGGAACCAACAGGCTGTTCGGCATCTTGACCGCTCTGGCGTGCTTCCTGCTTGGCGCAATCGCACTTTACAGCTCCGGCATTGGCTTGATTGAGCCAAAGTTCCACCGCGCAGCCGGTTTTGGATTGGCCCTGATGGTGGGCATAGGCGTATCGCGCGCAAAGAGGGAGGCAAACGGTCCCCTAACCAGCGCTCAAAACAGCTTCCACCTGATCGTGGATGTGGTGATGCTCGCCGCAGGTCTCTGGGCGATCTGGTCGTTCCATTTTGTGCAAAACCAGATGGAAACTGCGCTTTATGATGTGACCAATTCCGATGCATGGCCCGCACTTGCAGGGCTGGCGGTGTTTCTGGAGTTGTGCCGTAGATTATGGGGCTGGGGGCTCTTCGGGGTTGGTACTTTTGGCGTGCTCTACCTGCTTTACGGCCAGGACCTGCCCGGCATCATGGCCCACAGCGGCTTCTCTCTGAAGGAAGTGGCCGAGGCACTCTGGTATAATACCAACAAGGGCGTGTTCGGATCAATCACCAACATTGTCCTCTCCACAGTCTTTATTTTCATCGTCTTCGGCGTCCTGCTGGAAGGAACAGGGGCAGGCGACACACTCCTGAAGTTCGCTTTCCTTGCCACCCGCCGCACCAGAGGCGGCCCCGCACATGCCGCAATCCTTGCATCCTCCATGTTCGGCACAATGTCCGGCTCTACCGTGGCCAACATCGTGGGCACCGGCACGTTCACAATCCCGATGATTAAGAAGCGCGGATTCTCCCCGACGTTTTCCGCTGGGATTGAAGCCACGGCCTCTTCGGGCGGGCAGATTATGCCGCCCATCATGGGGGCTGCTGCGCTGGTTATGGCCGACCTGACAGGTGTGGGCTATCTCAATATCATCGTGGCCGCTTTGTTTCCGGCCCTCTTTTACTACTTCAGCCTGTTCGCAGCCGTAACCGTAGAGGCGCGGCGCCAAGGCATCGAAGTCCAGCCGCTATCGGTGGACGATCAGATCACGCGCACAGACATGATCAATTCGATCCTGTTTCTTGGCCCGATTGCCACGATCATAGGATGTTTGATTGCAGGCTACTCCACCTCCGCTGCTGGCTTTTACGCCGTGGTGATCCTGCTGGCCCTTTCTGCGATCAACCCTGATGTCAGAGCTGATCCCATGCGCCTATGGCGGTCCTTCCTGAAAGGCTCCCAATCAGGGGCGACCTTGTTGATTGCAATTGCCGCCATCGGAATCTTGGTCGGATCGCTTGATTCCACGGGTCTCGGCCTGAAACTTGCCAACGTCATCGCAACCGTGCGCGGGGAGAGCTTGTTCTCTGCCCTCTTAGTGGCCATGGCAGGGGCGCTGATTTTGGGCATGGGCATGCCAACACTACCGGCTTATCTGATCATCATTCTGGTGATGGGTCCGGCCATTCAGCAACTGGGTGTGTCGATGCTGACCGCTCATATGTTCGTCTTTTATTACGGCGTGGCCTCCTCCCTGACCCCACCAGTCGCTATCGCCGCCTATGCCGCCGCCCCGATAGCGGGGGCCAACCCGCTGATGACCGCTTTTATGTCGTTCCGACTTGGCATGGCGAAATTCATCATCCCCTTTGTTTTCGCATTCTATCCCACCATCCTGATCATCGAGGAATTCAGCCTGCTGCCGTTCCTGTGGATCGTTGTGCGAACCTGTTTCTGCATCTGGCTGTTCTCCTCGGCCCTGTCGGCATACGACCGACGCAAGCTGCCCATCCCCGAGGTGGTCATCCGGTTCATCACCGCCTTTACAATGCTGGCTCTAAGCCCGGCCATCCACCTGCCCGCGATTGCCCTTGGAATAGCGCTGATCGTCTGGGACGTCCGCCAAACCAAACGACTGCCGATAGCGACGGAGACCCCCTCATGAGCAAACGCCCCAACTTTCTGTTCATCATCACCGATCAGCATCGCGCGGACCATCTGGGCTGCGGAGGCAACAAGATCGTCAAAACCCCCAGCATCGACGGGATCGCCGCCAAGGGCACCCGCTGGGACAGGTTCTATGTGGCCAACCCGATCTGCATGCCCAACCGTGCCTCGATCATGACAGGCCGGATGTGCTCGGCTCATGGGGCGCGTCACAACGGCATTCCGCTCTCAAAGGAGCACACGACCTTTGTGGAATTGCTGAAAGATGCGGGGTACCGGACCGGCCTCATTGGCAAATCCCACCTGCAAAGCTTCACTGGCCTGCCCGCAACCAACGCGTTTAAACCCGCTGAGGGCCTGACCGCGCCAAGCCCACATCTGAGGGATGCCAAGAAAAACAACCGACACACGCCCGAGTATGATCTGGAAGATATCACCAGATGGGACCGCCCCCTTCAGGATCGCACGGATGGCGATTTCTACGGGTTTGAACATGTCGAGATCGCCGCAGATCACGCGGACCGGGCCTCTGGGGATTACCTGCTCTGGGCCCGCAAACAGCGTGCAGACTTTAATGATCTGGTCGGACCGGAAAACGCCCTCTCTCACAACGGCATTAATGCGCCTCAGGCATGGCGCACCGCCGTTCCTGAGGAACTCTATTCTACCAATTGGATAGCGGATCGCAGTGCAGATTGGCTCTCGAAGCGAGCGAATGACGACGCGCCCTTTTTCCTGCAAATGTCCTTTCCCGACCCGCACCACCCGTTCACACCTCCGGGCAAATATTGGGACATGTATGATCCTGACAAAATTGAACTGCCGCCTTCCTTCGGCAAGGGCAAGCTGCCCCCGATCAAGGCTATGCAAAAGGCGATGGAGAACGGGTCAGATCCGCGCGACAACCAAAGCCCCTTTACTGTGACCGAAGATGAGGCCCGCGCCATCATCGCGCTAACCTATGGCATGATCACCATGATCGACGACGCGATTGGACGGGTCCTAAAACAGCTAGGGGACTTGGGGCTGGCCGAAGACACTGTGGTGATATTCACAACCGATCACGGCGATTATATGGGCGATCACGGGCTGATGCTGAAGCTGTTGCTCCACTATCAAGGCATCGTGCGCGTGCCGTTCATTTGGCATGACCCTATGTCTCCCACCAACGGCCAGATTGATTTGGGTCTGGGCTCCTCCATCGACATAGCCCCCACGATCCTCGCGCGCGCCGGCATACAACCCTACAACGGGATACAAGGGCGCGATCTCAATGACAGCAAGCCCCCCGAGGCGGTGATCGTGGAAGAAGACAGCCAACGCCTGATGACCGGTTTTGACCGCCCCCAACGGGTGCGCACGATCATTACCGAAAATCACCGGATGTCCCTCAGGGAGGGCGAAGATTGGCACGAGCTTTACGATCTCTCAAAAGACCCCGGAGAACTTGAAAATCTCTATGATCGACCTGAGGTAGGTCATACACGACACAAGCTCACCGAAACCATGCTGCGCCGGATGATCTTCCTGCAAGACCGATCCCCTTTGCCAGCTTACAGAGCATGACTGGCGATCACGCTCGAAGAAAATGCCACCAAACCTAGCTGAATCAGGAATCCGATTATCGCCTCACCGGCCAATTGCGGCCCTTAGCATGTATCCCCTGTTGTTGCAGTCGCGTTCCCGTTGGCGGCCATTCGCAGCAAGCTGCAACTCGGCTAAGAACAAATTTATTGTGACCGAGCAAACAAGACTTCACCGTCGCAAATCGCGACCACGTCCCTTAAACGCCTTATGGATCGGTTCTACCGCGGCAATTAGCTCAGGCTAAACTCATTTCAAAACCCGAAATCCCCCGCATCCAGTCCACCCGTGACCCCGAGCAGAGTGATCTGATCGCCTCCGCCCAGGTCGATGAGCGCGTCCGCCCCGTAGGTGATCGTGAGGTCTGCGAACCCGGTCACACCCGCCACGTCGGCCAAGTCGATCTCGTCGGCTCCGGTGAAATCGGTGATCGTGGCGGCCCCAAACCCTGTCTCAAAATCGAACACATCGTTACCAGCGTCGCCGGTGAGCGTATCGCCCCCTTCGCCTGCATTAACGAAGATTAAGTCCGAGCCGGAACCGCCCATGACCACGTCTTCATCCGCACCGCCATCCAGAGTGTCATTGGCCGAGCCGCCCACAAGCGTGTCTAAACCTCCGTCACCATTGAGAATATCGACGCCAATGCCGCCGTCCAAGCTGTCATTCCCGTCGCCTCCATTGAGCTCATCCTTGCGGGTGCCGCCCAAAAGCGTGTCGTTGCCGCCGTCACCGTTGAGCGTATCAAGGCCGGTGCCGCCATCCAGCAGGTCATCATCTGCCCCACCATGGAGCACATCGTTAAAGGCACCGCCCAAGAGCGTGTCGTTCCCAGCATCACCATAAAGCATGTCCGCAGAGGCCCCGCCATCAAGGCTGTCATCATCGTCACCACCCATCAGAGTGTCACTTGAGCCCTGGCCCAGAAGCGTGTCGCTGCCATCGCCTCCGAGCAATGTGTCATTGGCATTGCCGCCCGCCA
>CAKZTM010000104.1 GCA_937920555.1 uncultured Paracoccaceae bacterium
CTAGGCTTCAAGCAGCTTTCTGTGCTCCGGTGTCAGGTCATAGATGCCTTTTTCGATCTTTTGAAACCATCCGTAGTGATTGGCGCGCAGGATGGCTCCGGCTTTGGGGGCGTCGACCGCCTGTTTCAGCTTGGCCGGGGCCATGGGGCCGAACTCGGCCAGATGTTCGGCGATGCGGATGGCTTCTTGGCGGTAGGCGGTCATCAGTTTGGTCTTCGTGCTGCCGCCCTTATTGGGGTCGCCTTTGCGGGTCAAAAACTCGCGCAAAAGCGCGGTCTGGCGGCGTTTGATCTTGCGCGGCGTGTAGGGGGCGGGATCAAGATGGACCTCAGCGGTTTTGCCGGTGACCGAGATGAAGCCAAGCCCGATCCTGCGGCACAGTTTGAGCGTGTCGCGCAAGGTTTTGGCCCAGCCCTTTTTGCCACGGGGTACCGCCACGTAGACGCTGTCGGTGATCCCAAGCCGGTCAATCCCTTGCAAGATTAGTCCGATCGTGACGCCTGTTTTCAGCTCCACGATCACGGGTGGCTCGTCGCCGCGTATGGCCACGACGTCGCATTTTCCGATCTCACCTTTGACTGTGTAGCCTTGGGCTTCGAGCAGAGTTTTGACCGGTTGGTAGAGCTCGGTTTCTTTCATTTTTGGCGCTCGCTCTGGCACTACTGTGCTAGCAGAGTAGTTCAGTCGTTAAGATTTGAGAACCGTCGGTTTGGCCTTTTCATCGGGTTAAGAATCGCGGCACTGTCGCCCCATGGCACAACCCGATCACATACGCCCCAAATTCTGGGAAAAATACAAGCTGGGCGAGATGACCCAAGCGGAGTGGGAGGCCGTGTGCGATGGCTGTGGCAAGTGCTGTCTGATCAAGCTGGAGGATCCTGATACGGCGCAGGTGGAATACACCAATGTGGCGTGCAAGCTCTTTGACGAGGCGACCTGTCGCTGTGCCGATTATGATATCCGCAAGTCCATTGTGCCCTCTTGTGTGGTGCTGACGCCTGAGAAGATCGCAGAGGCCGCCTATTGGTTGCCCGACAGCTGCGGCTATAAGTTGTTGCATCAAGGTTATGAGTTGCCTGTGTGGCATCCGCTTTTGACAGGCGGCCCGGAGGCCATGCATGAGGCGGGGGCCTCGATGATCAACCGGACGATCCCGGAATACGAAGTCGATGAAGAAGACCTTGAGGACTATGTTGTAGAAGGATTGCAATGATGTTTTTCGCCTCTGATAATTCTGGACCTGCCGCCCCTGAGGTGATGGATGCGGTTGTGGCCGCAAATACAGGCTATCAGGGCTCATATGGCAGCGATGATATTATGGACCGGGTGCGCGGCCAGATCCGAGACATCTTTGAGGCCCCCGAGGCTGCCGTTTATCTGGTGGGGACCGGTACGGCGGCAAATGCGTTGGCTCTGGCCACGATCAGCCCGCCTTGGACGGCCATTTACTGCCACACGTTGTCCCATATCGAGGAAGACGAATGCAACGCGCCTGAGTTTTTCACCGGCGGTGCCAAGTTGCATTTGGTGGATGGGCCCAATGCCAAGATCGATCCCGCAGCGCTCAAAGACACGCTCAAAGGCAGCACCAACAGCTTTGTGCACAATGCGCAACGGGGTGCGTTTTCCCTGACCAATGTGACCGAGCGGGGTGCTGTTTATTCCGTGGCGGAGGTAGCGGAGCTTTGCGGGATTGCCAAGAGCTACGATTTGCCGGTGCATATGGACGGTGCGCGATTTGCCAACGCGCTTGTGTCCACCAATGCGGCTCCCGCAGATATGACATGGCGGGCTGGGGTTGATGTGCTTTCTTTTGGCGGGACCAAAAATGGTCTTTTAGGGGTAGAGGCGGTGGTATTCTTCGATCCCAAGCACGCTTGGGAGTTTGAGTTGCGCCGCAAGCGGTCCGGGCATTTGCTGTCCAAGCATCGCTATTTTTCGGCTCAGATGGAGGCTTATCTGGCAGATGATTTGTGGCTCGATCTGGCGCGCCGGGCCAATGGAGCGGCGGACCGCCTGCGGGACGGGTTGCGTGGGGTTGGGGCTGAATTGTTGTTCGGGCAAGACGCAAATATGGTTTATGCGGCTTTTTCGCGGGCTCAGCACCGCCGGGCGATGGAAGCCGGGGCGCAGTATTATCTGAACGATCACGATGCGTCGCTGGACGGCCGCGATGATGAGGTGATGGGCTGCCGGTTGGTGACCAACTGGGCCAGCCGTGATGCGGATATTGATCAGTTTGTGACATTGTTAGGGTGATGTGATCGGGGGTTTTCGGGCCGGTCTTAAATGCGGTAATTTTGTCTGTCTGGCTTGGTGTGAAACGCATTTAAGTCTATGGAATGATATGTTTTTCCGGTTCGACTCAACTAGAGGAGTGGAGCGCGTGAAACCCATAGTTTTTGTGGCATGGTTGATCTCCGCTTTGGGCGTCCCTTGCCGATTGGCACATTCTCTACGGTGTCATGTCGGCGAAGCGAACCATAGGCGGGGCTCAGGTGACGGCCGTATGTGGCGCGTTTGTGAAGCTGGGCCGTGCGCCTGGAGCGATCCACATATTTGATGCAGTTATTCGGTGACATGGGTGTCGTCTAAGGCTAGCTTGCACAAAACAGCGCCAAATGAGGGACGGGCATGAGCTTTTCGCGTAAAATCAAGATTGCGCCATCCATTTTGTCGGCTGATTTCGCCAGTTTTGGTGCGGAATGCGAGGCGATTGAGGCGCAAGGGGCTGATTGGGTCCATGTAGACGTGATGGACGGTCATTTTGTGCCCAATATCACCTTCGGGCCGTCCACTTGCGCAGCCATCCGACCCCATATCAAAACCGTCATGGACGTGCATTTGATGATCGCTCCTGTGGATCCCTTTATCGAGGCTTTCGCCGAGGCTGGCGCTGACATCATCACCGCCCATGTGGAGGCAGGACCACACATCCACCGGACTTTGCAAGCGATCCGCGGGGCCGGATGCAAAGTCGGTGTGGCGCTCAATCCGGGCACGGATGTGGACAGTGTCGATTACCTGTTGGACATGGTTGATTTGATCTGTGTGATGACCGTAAACCCCGGTTTTGGCGGACAAAAGTTCATTCACTCGCAGATAGGCAAGGTCGAGCGGTTGCGGGCGATGATTGGTGACCGGCCCATTCATATTGAGATTGACGGTGGTATCACGCCGCAAACCGCGCCTTTGATGGCGCGTGCAGGTGCGGATGTTCTGGTGGCGGGCTCTGCCGTTTTCAAAGGCGGCTCGGTCAGCAATCCGGGTGTTTATGGTGAAAATATTCGTGCGATCCGCGATGCAGCGGGCTGAAGCCCGCGCGCCCTGCTGCGACATAGATTTTTACAGTGACGCGACCATTGCCGGCCCGGTCCCGGCATACCACCGGATGTTGTCTTTAGGGCCTGTGGTCTGGTTGGAGCAGCACAATCTGCACGCCATTTGCGGGTTCGAGGCTTTACGTGACAGTTTGCGCAACCATCATGTGTTTCGCTCTGGGGCGGGGGTGTCGATCTCGGACGATGTGAATAAGGTTTTGATCGGCTCGACGCTCAATTCTGACCCGCCTGTTCATGACGCGACCCGCGCGATCACATTCGCCCCGCTCACACCCAAAGCCTTGCAGGACGTCAAGGCGCGGATTGCAACCGAGGCTGAGCATATTGCCGATCAGATGGTGGCGAAGGGCCGGTTTGATGCAGCCGCTGATTTGGCGCCTTATCTGCCGCTCACCATCGTGCGCGATCTGGTGGGATTGGGTGCCCATGGCAGGGCCAATATGCTGGATTGGGGGGCGGCCACGTTCGAGCTGATGGGCGATCCCAAGGACCGGCGGTCCGGCGCTGTGGCGCGTATGGGCCAGTTGCGTGCGTTTCTCGAAGACCCGGCGGTGTTGGACGGGCTGAGCCCGGACGGATGGGCGCGCCGTGCGACTGCGCGGGGCATGGCGGAGGGCTTGCCTGCGACCCGCGCGGCGGAGTTGATGCGCGATTACATTGCCCCCAGTCTGGATACGACAATCTCGGCCATCGGCTACGGCGTGCATTTATTCGCGCAAAACCCTGCGCAATGGACCAAGTTGCGGGCCAATCGTGAGCTGATGAAAAACGCTATTGAGGAGATCGTGCGCCTCAACACGCCGATCCGCGCCTTTACCCGCAAACTGGCGCAGGACCATGTGGTGGCGGATATCACGTTGAACAAGGATGCGCGGGTTTTGATGGTATATGGTGCGGCCAACCGCGATCCGGCCCGGTTCGCGCAACCTGATGCGTTCGATATTGAGCGCGATTTGCGCGGGCATGTGGGTTTTGGTCACGGTGTTCATGCCTGTTTGGGCATGCATCTGGCCCGGCTGGAGATGGCCTGTCTGTTCGCCGCTTTGGCCGACCGCGTGGTGCAATTCGTGCCCAGCGGTGTGCCTAAGGCGGCTTAAAACAGTACCATTCACGCGTTTTCTAGCGTGCCGGTGGAGGTCACAACATGAGCGGTCGCACTTATGTTGTAACCGGCGTGTCGTGCGGGATCGGGGCGGCTCTGGCTGGGGTTCTCAAGGCGCGCGGGGATGTGGTGATCGGGCTTGATATCGCTAAGCCGCATTTGGATTTAGATCAGTTTATTGCCCTTGATCTGAGCGATCCGGTCCGGGTCGCGGGCGCTGTGGCACAAATTAGCGGCGCCATAGATGGGCTGTGCAACTCTGCCGGATTGCCGCCGCGACCGGGGCTTGCGGCGAAAATTTTGCAGGTCAATTTTGAGGGCACCCGCGCGTTGACCCGCGCCTTGCGAGACCAAATTCAAGAGGGCGGTTCGGTGGTCAATCTGGCCTCTCGGGCGGGACATGGCTGGCGCGAGAATGTGGACCAAGTCAAACGGCTTGCGGTCGCTCAAGATATGGCGCGGTTCGTGGCGGAGGAAGGGATCGATCCGACGCGGGCCTATGATCTGTCCAAGGAAGCGGTGATCTTATGGACAATGGCTGCGTCTGAGAGCTTTGCAAACAAAGGGCTGCGGATCAATTCGGTCAGTCCCGGCGCGGTTGACACTGCGATCATGAGCGATTTTGAGACGGCGTTTGGCGACAGGATGATCCGCAATGTGGCGCGGGCCGGACGGGCTGGGCAGCCGCTTGAAATTGCCCATTTGGCGGCATTTTTACTGTCACCGGAGAGCCTCTGGATCAAGGGGACTGATATCTCAATTGACGGTGGTATGTCTGCGTTTAATGCCGCCGACACGATGGGGCTGAGCGGTCTGGTTTGAGCCATTAGCGAGCGACGAATTTGCAAACCTTTGCAGGAGCACAGCTCCGACACGCGCCCGACCCGCCCCACAGGCGGGCGCGTTCCGCTTCCCGCCTTCGGCTCAGGCGCTTTTTATGTATTTCGTCTTAACGACCGCTAAGTTCCCCTGTCTGGACCCAAGGTGGGATTGCTGCGAATTGTGGCTGCTGCTTTTACGACAGTGAAATACTTGCGGTTGTTCTGGTTCTGTAATGGACCGCTCCAATTGATAAAAGTGGTTTTGTTGCAAGTTTTGCGCCAGCCAACACGCTTTAACACTGCACTAAACCGCCGCATTAAGGAGATCACAAAAACGTAAGTTGTGTTGCTCTGGACGCCTCCTCATTTTGCGCCATTGCAAATATTTGCAAGTATAAGGGGGCTAATATGGACTTTTCCGACATCGACAACATCTTCGCATCCGTCTCACAAGACATCGAAGAAAACCGCAATATGGGGGACGATAGCGGTAGCTTTTCTTCATCCAGTACCACAACAATCGAAAGCTCGGTTGAAGCAACCGCGACGGCGTCTACGGACGAGAATGGCGATGCCGACATCGATACTGATGTTGTGATCACTGGTGACTTCGGAAGCCTTGAGGGCGAAGCAACAGGCTCCGTTGAAGGCGAGACCGAGACAACATCTGCGTCGTCAAGTGATGAGGACGCACCCGCAAATGATGAGCCCAGTGAACCCGTTGTTGCACCATCAGGTGACAGTGGTGCTGCTGATGATTTCGAATTTGATTTCGATTTCTTTGACTTCGGTGATTTTGCCCCATCTCAGCCCAGTGTTGATGTGACCAGCTTTATATCTTCGGTGACAGCGACGGTTACGGCCATCTCAGACATGGAGCCGATGGTCGACTTCGATATTGTCGGTAATGCGGAGTTCAGCGGCGGCGCAACACTCGATGACTTGACGACACTCTTTTCGTCATGCTCAAG
>CAKZTM010000105.1 GCA_937920555.1 uncultured Paracoccaceae bacterium
GGGCGGAAGACGAGGAACAGAAGGGCCAGCATATAGGCGAACCAGTTTTCTGTGGCACCGCCCAAGAATGGCGCGCCGATCAGGAACTCGAACATCTTTTCACCGACGCCGATGATCAGCCCGCCGATGATGGCGCCTGGGATCGAGGTAAACCCGCCCAGCATCAGAACCGGCAGGGCTTTGAGCGCAATCAGGGAGAGGGAGAATTGCACGCCCGATTTGGATCCCCACATGATGCCAGCCACAAGGGCCACAAGCCCCGCAATGGACCAGACGATCACCCAGATGGCTCGCAAGCTGATACCCACCGACAGGGCCGCTTGGTGGTCATCGGCCACAGCGCGTAGCGCGCGGCCGGTCTTGGTGTATTGGGAGAACAGAACGAGGCTGATCACAAGGATTGCCGCCAGAAGTGCCGCGTAAATATCGAGCGTATCAATGTAAAACCCGTAGAAATCATCGCCGCCCAAGAAGGCCGTCGCATCCTCGATCCAGAAATTGCCGCCCTGCGGGATGCCCACGTCGAGCTTTTTGATGTCGGAGCCCCACATGAGGTCCCCAAACCCTTCCATGAAATAGGCAAGCCCAATGGTTGCCATGAACAGGATGATCGGCTCCTGATTAACCAGATGTTTGAGCAGGTACCGCTCCACCAGCCATGCAAATAGGATCATCACTCCAAGTGTGAGAATGATGGCCAGGATCGAGGGCATGGTCCACCCAAAATGGTGCAAATCAGTGCCGAAGATCACGTTGATCAGATGGGCAAACGGGATTTGACCGGACTGAAACCCCACAAGTGTCAAAGCCGCGAACAGCGCCATCACCCCTTGCGCATAGTTGAAGATGCCCGAGGCTTTGAAGATCAACACGAACCCGAGCGCTACAAGCGCATACATCACACCTGCCATCAGGCCGTTCAGGAAAACCTCAACTCCAAAGTAGAATTCAGCTCCCATCTGCGCCTCCAATATTGCCGCTCTCGCAATAATCCTGAGACACATGCAGGACGCTAAAGCCTATCTCTTTCATCTGATGTGAAACCATCGTGATCACCTGAGGTGGACTGATGTTGCAATTGATAAACTCGTCAGGAGAACGCGAAGTTTTGGGCAATTTCACATACCCCCTGTCCAGAGCAAAGAGGTTCACCTTCGCGCGGTAATCTGCAAGATATTCATCAACACTGGGCCCGCCTTTGGCAGTACCAAGACAGTGCCAGGCCTCGGGGGCCGCCCCATCAGAAGACGTGATGGTGAGGCGCATGCCATATATCGCAGTATTGCCCTCATCCAACACGTAAATCATCGCTTCGCTTTCGCTCAATGGCTGCACAGATCCAAGCTTAGTAACCGGTTCGGTGGTTCTGGTGTCCACCGCCTCCGCACAAGCGGTCATAGCAATCATCATATCGAACTTCTCAGCCTTGGCCGGGACCGAAAGCGATATGGCCGCAGCGATTGCCAAGAGGACGCGAAACCTAATCATGCGCCACTCCCAAATAAGCGTCTATCACGGCCTGATTGGTGCGCACTTCATCGGGTGTGCCGTCGCCGATCTTGCGCCCATAATCCATTACGACGACCCGATCAGCGATGTCCATCACCACGCCCATGTCGTGCTCAATAAGCGCAATCGTGGTGCCAAACTCGTCGTTCACATCGAGGATAAAGCGGGACATGTCCTCTTTCTCCTCGACATTCATGCCAGCCATGGGCTCATCAAGGAGGAGCAGCTTGGGTTCCGCCGCCAGAGCGCGGCCCAGTTCCACGCGCTTTTGCAAGCCATAAGGCAAACGACCGACCGGCGTTTTTCGGATGGACTGTATCTCAAGAAAATCGATGACCTTCTCAACAATGGCGCGGTTTTCAACCTCTTCCGCTTGCGCTTTGCCCCACCAAAGAGCTTGGGACACAAGTCCGCCCTTCATATGGGTCAGACGGCCGGTCATAATGTTGTCGAGCGTCGACATGCCTTTGAACAGTGCGATGTTCTGGAAGGTCCGCGCGATCCCCTGATAGGCAATCTCATGAGGCTTCATAGGCGCGCGTTTTGCGCCGCGAAACCAAATCTCGCCCTCTTGGGGGTGGTAAAACCCGTTGATCACATTGAGCATAGAGGACTTGCCCGCCCCGTTTGGCCCGATGATCGCGCGAATTTCACCTTCGCGAATGTCAAAGGAAATATCGGTGATCGCCTTCACGCCGCCAAAACGCAGAGAAATATTTTTCATCTCCATCAGAACGCCACCGATGGCGCGCCCGTCAGCCGCAGTGAACGGGTCTGCGTGATCAAAACTCATAGCCATATCCAATCAACTAGCGGACGGACCACAAGTCCCACAAACAAAATGGCAAGAAGAATAAAATAGACCCGCACGGGCCGGGGATCGAACTCCCCTGTATCATCATGGATGCCAACCAAAGCCCAGGTCATACCAACCCGCAAACGCTTGGGGGTAAAACGATCATTCTCAAGAAAAATCATCACCCGCAACCAGACATATACCGCGAAAAATACTGCGACCAATGCCGCGAGCGCCAGTGGAGGATAGCTTGCCACCAACAAGAATAAGACTGACAGGATACTACCTGCAATCGTGACAAAAGACAGGCTTTCGGATTGCACCCTATCTTGATGATCACTCATGAAATCACCCTTTGATCCGAGTATTTTAGGGAAATCGAAACCATGACCGCGCTACGACCGAATGGCGGTACAGGCTGGAGAGCCGATGGCCGTGGAAGTCGAAAGCTCGCCCCGTTGCTCCCGGTTCTTCCGGCCTGTAGCGGGGCGACCCTGATTGGGGCCCCTTCGAATTCCCATAAATACTCAAAAGAGCCGATGTCGCGGGACTTTGCATCAAACGGGTTCACCATTCTGCCCCCTCGCAAGCGACCAAGAACCTAATCACGCCAATCTCAGGTAGAAAAGTGACCGCAAGTAACACCGCCAGAAACCACCCGACCATCATAGGGACCGCGGAAACCACGGCACCAAAACCAAAAACAACAATTAAAACAATAAGCTCCAATTCGCCTTCCGGCATTGTTCGATCTCGAGTACCAGCAAAGAACCCAGTGGCTCCAACCCCCGCTGCACAACTAAAACACGCAGGCAACAATAGCGATGAGGGTTCGCAGCCTGAGAAGAGAAAAACCCATAAGATCCCAACAGACATCAAGGTTAGAAAAGTTGTCACAAAAAACCTTCTTTCACTCATGCCGCCACCGCTTTAGCGGGCTGAACTTTCGCATCACGAATTTCCAGCGTGGCTGAGATCGACCCCTTTCGGCCATCCTCATAGGTCACTTCGGTTTCCACATAGACCTCAGCAGAACCGTCATAGAGCGCGTCAATCAGGACCTGATATTTCTCCTCGATGATCCGGCGGCGCACCTTTTGGGTCCGGGTCAATTCGCCGTCATCGGCATCCAGTTGTTTGTGCAAAACCAAAAAACGGTGGATTTGGCAGCCCGACAGCATCGGGTCTTCTGCGACTGAGGCATTCACCTCTTCCACATGGGCCTGAATGGTGGCAAGCACGTCCGGGTGGCCAGCGAGTTCCTGATAGGACGCATAGGCGATGTTGTTGCGCTCCGCCCAGTTCCCGACTGCCGTTAGATCAATGTTGATGAAGGCCGTGCATCTGTCGCGTCCATTTCCAAAGACAACCGTCTCAAGAATGTTGGGGAAGAATTTCAGCTTGTTCTCTACATATTTCGGGGCAAAAAGCGCGCCGTCGGCCATTTTGCCCACGTCCTTGGCACGATCAATGATCCTCAGATGGCCGGTGTCTTCCTCGATAAAGCCCGCATCACCTGTTGCGACCCAGCCCTCCGCATCTTTGGTATCAGCGGTGCTTTCGGGGTTTTTGTAATACTCAACGAACGTGCCCGGAGAGCGGTAGAACACCTCGCCGTTATCCGCAATTTTCAGCTCCACGCCCGGGCTTGCCACACCGACCGTGTCGGCCCGCACCTGCCCGTCGGGCTGTTGGGTGATAAACACTGAGGCTTCGGTCTGCCCGTAAAGTTGTTTTAGATTGATACCCAAGGCGCGATAAAAATCGAAAATCTCAGGACCGATGGCCTCGCCCGCCGTGTAACCCACGCGCACATTTGTCAGGCCAAGGGTGTTTTTCAAAGGCCCGATCACAAGCGCTTGGTTGAGACGGTATTTCAACTTGTCTCCAAAGCTCACATCTTCATCGTCCAAAAGCTTTGGGCCAACCGTTTTGGCGTGATCCATGGCGCGTTTGAACAGCCGCTGCTTGAATTTGGAGGCATCTTCCATCCGGATCATAACCGAGGTCAGAACCCCTTCGAAATATCGCGGAGGGGCGAAGAAATAGCTTGGGCCAACCTCTCGCAAGTCCGTTTGCATCGTGTCGGCACTTTCGGGACACGCCACGCAAAAACCCGCATAGTAAGCTTGACCAATTGAGAAAATGAAGTCGCCGACCCACGCCATGGGCAGATAGGCCAGCACGCTGTCACCGACGCTTAGGCTGTCAAAATCGCAGGTCGCCTTGCCGGTTTTGACGATATTGTCGCTGGACAGGACCACGCCTTTGGGACGACCGGTTGTGCCAGATGTGTAGAGCATCACACAAGTTGTATCGCCGTTTTGCGCCGCGATCTCCGCGTCAAGTTTGGGTTGAAGATCGGAGGCACGCGCACGCCCTTGGTTCTGAAGCTCGCGATAGTCGTGCAAAATCCCGCGGTCATATTTTCGCAAACCCCCGCCATCGAGATAAATAATCTGTTCAAGCCCCGGTAAACGGCCCTGCACCTCTAATATTTTGTCGACTTGCTCTTGATCCTCCGCAAACACAAACCGCGCCGAGCAATGGTCCAGCACATATGCCATCTCTTCGGCCACACTATCGTGGTAGATGGGCACAGGCACAGCGCCGTTGGATTGCGCAGCCAGCATCGCCCAATAGAAATACGGCCGATTACGCCCAATGATCGCGACATGATCCCCGGCGTTCAGACCCAATTCCATCAATCCAAGGGCCAACGCATTGATCTCTTCGGCGGCCTCTGCCCAAGTCCAACTTTGCCATATCCCAAACTCTTTTTCGCGGTAGGCCGGGTGTGTCCCATAGCTGGCCGCATTAAGCGCCAGCAACTTAGGCACTGTGTCACAAGCCAAGCGATCCGCAGCGGATGTGGGCAACGTGTATTCCTCCCGGTGGTCGTCTTTTAGTATTATTTTTAAAGAGACTAACCGCGGGGTTTCATAATTCAAGAATAATGTGGCAAACGCTCAAGGACCACTATGGCCGCGTCACGTTCACTCCATAGATCTTGTCGAGCCGCTGTGTTGCCGTTTGCGGCCATAGCCCCGCAATATTGAGCTTAGAGCGTTGCCAAAGATCGCCCAACCCTCCATTTCGGTGGAACAGTTTCGCATTCTTACGCGATATCTTTTGCAACATTGTTGTCCGCGATTTGCGGGCAGCCTCAAAGCTCAAAAGCGCCTGTTGGGGTGGATATTGTCCGAGGCATTGCGCCAAAACCCACCCGTCCTCAATCGCCATGGCAGCACCTTGGGCCATAAAGGGCAGCATCGGATGGGCAGCGTCCCCCAACAGCGCTACGTTTCCGAACGACCATGCGGCAAGCGGATCGCGATCAAACAGCGCCCAAAGATAGCACTGAGATGTGGCGTCTAGCAAAGCTGTAATCTCGGGGTGCCAATCCTCAAACGCCTCTTGAAGCTGATCTATGCGGCCAGGTTCATTCCACCCAGTTTTAGTCCAGTCTGACCTTTCTTCGACAGCCACAAAATTCACCATCGCCCCGGCTTTAAGATAGTAGGTCACAAAATGGTGCTGCGGGCCCACCCAAACCGTGGTTTTGGGTGCAATCAGATCTGGCGGAAGAGCGTTTGTCGGAACCACCCCACGCCACGCCACTTGGCCGGTAAATCTTGGCGACTGAGCGCCAAATAGACCGTCACGGATGACCGACCTTATGCCGTCCGCACCAATGAGCACATCTGCGACACGTGTGGTTTTCGCAGTCTCCAGACGGACTTGGGTATCTGATTGGGTGAACCCTGTGGCACTCTCTCCGAGTGCAATTTCAACCCCGGCTTCCTGCGCAGCCCTCAACAAAATACGCTGCAAATCCGCCCGGTGAATTTGATAATAAGGCGCGCCGTAGCGGGATTGGCACCGTGCTTTTAGCGGTAACTCTAAATATGCCCGGCCAGAGCGGTAATGACGAATGACAGAGCTTTCAGGCTCGAAAGCAACAGCCGAAATATCGGCGATCAGCCCCAGCCGAGCCATTACGTGCATAGCATTGGGCGACAACTGCAGCCCTGCACCGAGTTCCCGCAATTCTTGCGCCTGCTCGACGATAACAACCTCAAGCCCACGGCGCGCCATGGCAATTGCAGCGGTGAGACCGCCGATCCCGGCCCCGCAGATCAAAACTTTTTTGGCGCTCGCAAACTTGCCCATAGCAGCTCTTTTATGTCTATTTTGAGACCGCGGGTATCGAAAATTTACCACCGGTTTGGCATGAACATTTTCCTACGCAAAACCGCCTCTTGAGCGCCCTTGCGGCGAAACTTTGCATACCCTAGGAGTTGAGGTGTCGAGGGGACATATACGCGAACTCAACCTTCTGAGAGGTATGTACTATGACACGCGATGCCCAACCGCTCGACTATTGGAAATCTGGATTTGATCTTTGGATGCGCGCCGCTGAAACGCAAAGCGTGGTGGCCATGCGCATGATGACCATGTCCGGGCTTTTGCCAACGTCCTCCACTCAAAATGCCCGGTTATTCGGCCAACAGCCCGAAGATTTTGGGCGGGCAATGATGGCGGCCACTTTGGCTGCTGCGAGCGGTGGGCGCCCAGATCAAATTCTGAATTCAACCACAAAGCCCGTGCGGCCAAAGACCCGTCATCACACCAAAATTCGGGACCAAAGCGGCCCCGCACCAACGACACCCCCATCGGCCGGGTAGGCTCGTCCAAACCATCGCAAAGATGAGGGCCGGAATTGACAGAGTATTTGCTTCCTGCAACACTTCGAGTGGGATTATTTTAGAATTGGCATTTGAATGTTTGTGGTTAGGGGGCAGGGTTCCCAGAAATTGGCGAGCCCTACTGAAAGTACACCATCGGGGTGCAAGGCTGGCGGCACTGCGCCGTGGGAATGAAACAACCGAAAGTTTCTAAATCGGCTCGGCGGGCAGCACAGCGATACGTACCAGTTGCGGCAATTGCATTGATACTGCTTGTGTTGGCTGGCCTATGGAAAATTTGGGGCGACAGGCGGGAGTTTGACGCGCAAGTGCAGGCCGCGTCGCGCGCGTGCGCAGAATTTGCCGACCTCCTGAACCACAATACCGACGCCACCCTTGAAGACACGACAGCTTGGGGCAAAGCCGTGCAATTGTGGGAGGGCGTGACACCCGCCCGTAAAACAGGCGATCCCACAGGTACAAAAGCCGATTGTGAAACCGGTTTGACCTTGGCCCAAAACGCCGCCCGCGAACGTGACGTGATTGGCAATTCTGCACAAATTGATCTGGTCGCTTCGCGCGCTGAAGCCGAGGGCATTGATCTGACGCCCCTATCCCTTGAAAGTACGACTGATAAAATCCGCAGTGACGTTGATGGCGGTAGATATCAGGACGCACATGACAAAATCGCATCAGCGGTCGAGGCGATCACGCAGCAACGCGCGTTGTTCTATCAAGGGCGATCTGACAATCTGGCTTCGGAGATTGACGCGCTAAATACGGAACTCAACCTAACCGGCGCTTCCAAGATCGAAGTCGGCACGTTGATCAACGCCCAGGCGCAGCTCACAACCGCATTCACAGAAGAGACCGCCCAGACCGTCGCATCTATCGCGCAAGACAAAGCCCGCGAGGTCGCACATACCATTGCGCGGTTCTATCAACCTGCTTTGAGCAACCTGCTGTCGCGTGTGCAAGATATAGGCGCTGTGCCAACGGTAGCAGCGACGGCGGAATTTGCGGACGTTAAAGCTAAGGTTGATCAGCTGAACAATTCGCCCATTCCCGCCAGTGTGTCCGTTTTTTCCACACTCATGACCACCATGCAGAGCCTCAATGAGGCATTGGATGACGCGGCCCGCAGCGCACCAAACTGAGCGCGGCACGCATCCGGGTCACGACGGATAGCAGCCTCATCTCACAAGTCGGACAAAACGCACTGATCAGATCGCCATAGGCGGAACCGGATACCAAACGAAAAACGCCCCGAATTCTCATCGGGGCGTCTCATTCGTGAAATGCGAATAGTGTTAGTTGATGGTTTCGGCTCTAACATACTCCACCGGAGCTGGCACAAAGGCAGTAAATGCGCTCAACGCACCATTAACTTCCTCGGTGATACTCTCGGAGATGTAAATAATATCGCCGCTTTCAACAATGAACTTACCAACAGTGAAAAGCGATGTGGGCTCAGCTAGATCAAACTGAAACACCGCGGGGACCGTATCGCCGGTGAACTGATCGGGACCAGCGCCAAGAGTTTTCGCAACTCGCGTTGGGATCTCACGGAACAGGAAAACCCCGCTTTTATCCGCGCGACGATTTTGCAATCCACCAGCAGACCCCAAGGCTTCAGCCAATGTCAGCTTGTCCTTGCTGAACGTGACGGTCTGATTTTCCGAACTTGCACCCAGAACCGTGAATATGTTGCGCGCCGATGTCACGGTGATCACGTCATTGGGTTGCAAATGAATGTTGTATCTTGGGTTTGCCAGCAACCGGTCAGCGGCCACTTTGCCGATCTTCCCTTTGCGGTCCACAGTGACTTGGCTATCTTCAGGGCGATTGATAGGCCCACCGGCCGCACTGATCGCATCAATCAAATGCCTGCCATCCTGCGTGATCGGATATCGCCCAGGAGCGGTCACATCGCCAAGCACATTGACCTGAGCAGAATTACGTTCCGTCAGATTGACGATCACCGATGGCTCTACAAGGACTTCACCCAGACGACGGGTCAAGAAACTTTCAAATTGCTGCACGGATTGACCGCGGGCATTCACCCGGCCAATTGGCGGCACATTGACCATACCGTCGCTGCTCACAGTTTGAGGCGGCAACGGGGTCGAGGAAACAGGCGACACCGAAGATTGCGTAAAGTCGATAAAGCCGTTGGCATTCGTGCTCACAATCGCAATATCAAGAACATCACCCACACCGATCACAACCGGGCCTGCCCCCTCATTGACCAGAAAATTTGTGGTCTTGGTGCTTTTGTGGCTGGCCGCGACTTTATCGGCAACCGCACGATTGGTCTCGATCAAAAGGAAGGGCTCTTGCTTTTCAGCCGAAATGACAACCGCATCAGGGCTCTCAACAATAGCGCGTGTGCGCGGTCCTGTTCCTTGGCAGGCGACCAAAGTCGCGCAAAGAAAAATACCAGTCAATTGTTTGATCACGTGGTTGTCCTCATTCTTTTGGCCCAGATTTGCGCTATTTTTCAGCAAAAGCATAGTGGTTAACGAACTCTCATTGTTTTCTTGTCTGAAAAATAGCACACTTATCCTTGTTCAAGGCCATTTTGCACCCAATATGATCGGCGGGCGGCAACGCGCCAAGCGAAAAAGTTGCACGAGTGTAGCGTTTAAATCATTTCTTTCATCAATTTGGGTATATGCCGACGAATAATCTTGATCGCGGTCAGCGCTCCGTGCAAGGAGAGCGGCTCGGGGGTTTTTAGTATGAAGCAAGTGACTAGTATCGGAGAATATCCAACCGGGTATGTGCAGGTTGCACAGGAACCATCAGAAGATGAGGGCTCCTTCGACTTGCGTGGCATTATTTCGACGCTCTGGCGTGGAAAATATATCATCATAATCTCCACTATCATTGCCGCGATCATCGCGATCCTTGCGATTTCCCAGATCGCCCCGAAGTACAAATCGACCGCAAAGGTGATGTTTGACCTGCAAAAGGCCAATGTGGGCAATGTCCCAGACATCCTGATTGATCAGGAATTCAGCAAAGACACTCTGCAAAATCAGATTGAGATTTTGCGCTCCACCAATCTTATCGAGCGTGTGGTCAACGAGCTGGAGCTGGACAGAATGCCAGAATTCAACCCCAGCTTACGCATCGAGCGCGAAACAATTATCGACCGGGTGCGCGGCGTCCTGTCTGTGCCACCCGAGATCAACGAAATCCTGATGGATCTGGGTGTGCGTTCACCTCCGCCACCCCCACCTGACGAGGTTGAAGCCGCCCGCCGCGAACGACTGACGGTTTTGGAAAATGTTCAGGAAGGACTGTCGTTGAGCCCCGTTCGTGGCTCTCGGGTGATCGAGATTTCATTCACGTCGAGTGACCCGAAGTCCTCCGCACGTATCGTCAACGTCATTGCCAACCAGTATATTGTGGATCAGCTGGAAGCGAAGCTCGAAACAACCCGGTCGGCCACCACATGGCTAAGCGCGCGGGTAGATGAGCTGCAAACAAAAGTTCAAGAGACCGAAGATGCCGTCGAGGCGACCCGGGCCCAACTGTCGCTTGAAGCGGGGCAGAGCCTTGACATCACCAACCAGCAATTGGAAGCGCTGAACGCGACGCTGGCCGTTGCTCGCAATGCGGCAACTGTGGTGGATGCCAAATATCAAAGATTGCTGAGCGCCCTTGAGAGCGATCTGGATTTGGGCGCTATCCCTGAATTCCGGGATTCGGTTTTGATCCAAGGATACCGCAAAAGCGAGAGCGATCTCGAAGCCCAGCAACTCAATCTCAAAAACACGGTCCCCGAAGGCCATCCCGCCCTCGTCCGCCTGCAAAACCAAATCGACGAATTGCGCAAAAATATCGACGAGGAAGCGTCGCGAATCGTAGCCTCGGTGAAAATTGAGCTGGAAAGCGTTTTGGCGCAGGAGGCGGAGCTGATCAAAGAGGTCCGTTTTCTCGAAACCAAGGCTCTGGAACAATCACGGGCGCAAGTAGAATTGCGCCAATTGGAACGACAGGCATCAGCCAGTCGGGCGCTTTATGAAAACTTCTTGAGCCGACAGCAAGAAACCAATTCGCAAGAGGAGCTTCAAGGCGCGGACGCACGGGTTCTCTCCCCGGCGGAGCCTCCGGTCAGCGCTGAAAGCCAAAGAAAACGCATCATTGTTATGGCAAGTACTCTGTTGGGCTTTGCGGCGGGTGTTGGGTTGGTTTTCCTACTGGACCGCCTGAACAATACCTTCCGTTCACCTGTTCAAATCGAAGAACTGACCGGCCTTAGCGTTCTTGCGACAATTCCATCCAGCGGCTCGCGGATGCACCGCCATGACGTGGTGAAAGTGTTGCGTGAGAAACCAAACGGCGCGATGGCGGAATCGGTTCGAAATCTGCGAACGAGTATTCTGTTTTCGAACCTCGACAATCCACCTCGTGTGGTCATGTTTACCTCCTCGGTTCCCAGAGAAGGTAAATCCACAACCTCGACCATGATGGCGATGACCAGCCGGCAAATGGGCAAATCCGCGATCATCGTCGATTGCGATTTCCGCATGCCCGCCTTGGCCAAATTGCTGAAGGTCAACGATGATGAACCCGGCCTTCTATCGGTCATGGAAGGGACCGCGACCGTTCAAGAGGCCCTGTTTAAGGACGAAGACAGTGGGCTTCATTTCTTGATGGCCAAGCCAAATGAGCGCCCCGCGACCCTTAACGCCGCCGATATTCTTGCATCCAACAAGTTCAAAGAGCTGGTTCAGTATCTGTGTACCCAATATGACCTTGTTATTCTGGACACCCCGCCAACGCTGGTGGTGACCGACGCCCGAATTGTAAGCCGGATCGCCGATGCGGTGATTTATGCGGTGCGTTGGGACAGTACGCCCAGAGGCGCGGTTGTCGAAGGAATTGCAGAACTGAAATCCGTCGACGCGCCAATTACCGGTATCGTGGTGACACAGGTAAATGAGAGCAAAGCCTCGAAATACACCTACGATGGGTACAGCTATTATAAGGGCCAATACCGAGATTATTACGAAACTTGATTTGGCCAAGGTTGCGCTATTTTTCAGCGTATGTTGCGTAAACGGGTTGTACATGCCCATATGTAAGAGAGTGGAACGTCAGAGTGAACAACGTGTTACACAAATGGTTTGGAAATAAATCCGATAAAGTCGAGCCGAATGAGGTCTTTCATGTCGCTGCTCGGGAACGGATCTATGCAGTTGGCGATGTGCATGGGCGCGTGGATTTGCTCAACCGTATTCTTGAACTTATAGCGCGTGACGTGGCGACACATAATGATCAGCGCACGCCACACATCGTATTTCTGGGCGACTATATTGATCGTGGGGACAACTCGCGCGAGGTGTTGGACGTCCTGATCGCGGTCCAGAAGGACCTGCCACCGGGCAGCATCCGCTTTCTTCTTGGCAATCACGAGGCGGCCGCTCTTTCATTCCTCAAAGATCCCACCGGGAAAGCCGAGTGGCTGCGTTTTGGCGGATTGCAAACCTTGCTCAGCTACGGGGTCGCTCCGCCCAAATCAAACCCAACTGGGCCCGATCTTGTCGCAGTCGCAGACGGACTAAGGGCCGCAATGGGTGGGCATATCGACTTTCTGATGTCCCATGAACACATGTATCGCTCCGGCGATGTGCTGTTTGTTCATGCCGGTCTTGACCCACATATGCCATTGGAGGCTCAAACTGAGGAAGCCACCTTGTGGGGCCGCTCAGATTTCATCGAGGAAGGCGGCTTTGGTGGTCTTCGGGTCGTGCACGGCCACTACGATGCCCATGAGGCGGTGGTCACCCACAACCGGATTTGTGTGGATACCGGGGCCTATTATAGCGGCCGACTGACGGCGATGCGGCTTGACGACGGCGAAAAATTGATTGTCGCCGATGTCCTAGACATCACCTAGTGCGCTCTTAAAAGTGGGCGATGCAGCGCTGCAATAGTTATCAATTGCGCGCAACTGAAATGTGCAAAAAAGGTCGACTCTTCAACGATTTTCCGGCAACAAGGATCCCACGGGCCTTGCAAGTCTCACAATAGGGTCCGCCATTCATTTTTTGAGATATTAAAACTTTTTGCGCTATTTGTTCCTTTAGCCGAGTGATAAATTGTGTATAGAATATAAAGGGGTATGCGAGCGGGTGCATGACTACTGCTATCTGTGAGCACTGAATAAAATGTTGAACCTATTGGATGTAATGTCCCGTCGAACGAAACGTGCGGTGTTCTTTGTCGCTGATTTCTTGGCGATTCCAGTTGCACTCTACTTTGCGTATGTCATCCGCTTTGGAACATTTGATGTGTTCTCCCGGCTGGAGCAATCATGGGTGATCTTTCCAATTTTGATGATCGCAGGGGCGCCGCTGATCTATCAACTGGGACTACACCGCTACAAACTTCTCTCCTACGAGATTAAGGCCGTCCTAAGGGTCCAAGCCTGTGCAGCTGGCTTGCTGTTGGTTGGAGTTGTCGCCAACCTGACATTTGGCCTCGGCGTGCCACGTTCGGTGCTCGCCATCTTCACCATGTTGTTTTTTGTAGGCTCGATCAACTCGCGCGCCATCGCACTTAAAATCCTGAGCTTGATGAATGAAGTCCGCGGCGGACGCAAACGCATCGCGGTCTACGGGGCAGGCTCGGCAGGCGTGCAATTGGTCAACGCATTGCGCCAGACACGTGACGTCAAGGTTATGGCATTTTTTGACGAAGACACCCAACTTCAAGGGCAAGTGGTGTCAGGTCTTCCGGTTCTCCCACCAGAAAAAATGCCAACATTTGTGAGCAGTCGGAAAATCAAACGACTGGTTCTGGCCGTTCCCTCGATGAAACGCTCGAAGCGGATTTCGTTGCAAAAACAGCTCCTGGAATTGAATTGTGAGGTTCAATCCGTCCCTTCACTCGAAGAGCTTTTGCTGGGCAAAAATACGATCGACACCCTTAAAACCGTCTCCCCGGATGAGCTTTTGGGGCGTGACAAGGTCGATCTGAATTTACCCGGAGTGGCAGAGGTTTATAGCGGAAAGACGGTCTTGGTTACGGGAGCCGGTGGATCAATTGGCTCGGAATTGTGCCGTCAGTTGATGGACTGTAACCCGTCTCGGGTGATCTTATTCGATCATTCCGAATTCGCGCTTTACACAATTCAGATGGAACTCAACACGATCGGGCTCGACAAGGGCATTCTCATCGATCCGGTTCTGGGTTCCGTCACTGACGCAGTTCGCGTGGCTCATGTATTCAAGGAGATGAAGGTCGATATTGTCCTTCACGCCGCCGCTTATAAACATGTGCCCTTGGTCGAGGCCAATGAGATCGCCGGCCTGAACAACAACGTGTTTGGCACCCTCACCGTGGCGGAAGCCGCCCTCACCCATAAGGCTGAGCGGTTCATCTTGGTGTCGACAGACAAAGCCGTTAGGCCCACCAATGTCATGGGCGCCACCAAACGCATGGCCGAACTTCTAGTGCAAGATCTGGCGGAGCGTTCCGAAAGCACGCTTTTCTCTATGGTTCGGTTTGGGAATGTTCTGGGGTCCTCAGGCTCAGTCATTCCGCTGTTTCAAAAGCAGATCAAAAGTGGCGGACCCGTCACCGTGACCCATGACGAAGTCACCCGCTACTTTATGACAATCCCGGAGGCCGCCCGGCTGGTACTTCTTGCAGGAAGCTTCTCTACCGGGGGCGATGTTTTCGTGCTTGATATGGGCAAACCCGTAAAGATCATCGATCTGGCTAAACGCATGATCGAGGCTTACGACCTTGACGTCAAAAGTGCAGAGAACCCAGACGGGGACATAGAAGTCGTCGTAACCGGGTTGAGACCCGGCGAAAAACTTTATGAGGAACTGTTAATCGGCGACGACATGTTGCCAACGCCTCACCCGAAAATTCTGCGTGCCAACGAAGATCAACTCGATCCCGGCGCATTCGATCTGCTCAATCAAAAGGTCGCAAAAGTGGTCCGCGCCGAAGATGCAAACGGCGCACGGGAGTTGCTTTTGGATCATGTGGACGGCTATCTCAACTCCATCCCAAGAGCCGCAGAATAGACCTTAAACGAGCGTGAACTGGGGCAAACTCAGACCCGGATGAACCATGAACATCAGGCTCGTCTCTCCGAGCTCCCGCGCCGTTGGCAAAATTTGCGGCGGCGCAAACCCGGTCCCCTCAAACGCCTTCTCCAAATACATCTCCGAGCAAGAGCCCTGCATGCAAGGCACACCCTGCCCATTTAGGCTCTCGACAATCCCATCCCGGGTCAATCCGGTCGGAAGATTTTCGGGCCGCACAAAAGCATAATATTTGTAATAAGCGTGAACGCAGCCAACGGCTGGATCACACGACGTGCAACCCTCACATCTTGGCTGAGGGACGCGGATATAACCATCCGGCCCGGAATAAGGCGCAAGCGCTTTTGTCAGGGCCGCCGCATTCTGCGTGCGGGCTTTATGCCATTCATCCATCCGACCAAGCTGAATACGACCAATCGCGGATTGCATCTCAGTCAGACGCCAATTGGTGCCAAAACTCTCATGCAACCAGCGAAATCCGGGCGCATGTTCGCGATTATACACCGCATCCCAAGACTTGCCGTGGTCCTTATAGGCCCACATGCGCTTCCACAGGTCCGGGTCATTGCAGGTCACCATCCCCCCTTCTCCGCCGGTTGTCATGATCTTGTCCTGACAAAATGACCAGCCAGCCACATCCCCCAAACCGCCAACCGGCTTGCCCTTGTAACGGGCGCCATGGGCCTGAGCACAATCCTCGATCAGCTTGATCGCGCGGGTTCCGATAAGATCGCGAAATCCATCCATGTCGCAGGGCCAACCGGCAAGATGCACACACATAATTGCGCGGGTTTTGGCAGTGATGACCGGTGCCACCGTTTGAGGAGAAATATTTTGACTGTCGCTGTCCACATCGGCAAATACAGGTCGCGCCCCCGCATTGACGATCACAGAGACCGACGCCAGAAAGCTGCGCGGAGTGACAATCACCTCATCATCCGCAGAGCCGCCATTATGCGCCCCGATACCAAGCCCATAAAGAGCAAGGTCGAGCGCAACCGTCCCATTGGCCAACGCAATTGCGTAGTCGGTCCCGGCAAATGCGGCGAACTCTCGTTCAAATTCGCGACCTTCCGTGCCAGTCCAATAGTTGACCTTGTTAGAGGACAGAACACGCGCGACCGCGTCAGCCTCTTCTTGCGTGAAATTCGGCCACGGCGCGATTGGTGAAGTATTGGTCATCAGATTTCGATTTCTGCTCTTAGGGTTGGCGATATGCTGGGAAATATCCGTCGGTTGCAGCGCTTCCAGCAAGCTCTGTATAAACCGCTGGGTCAAGTATCTTGCAGATCAGACCGGCAGGCAATGTGGTTTTGGAAAAGCCCAGCTTAAACTGCGTAAGGCTGTCTTCCTTGCCACCCAATCCGCCACCCAAAACGAACCACTTGCGGCCACTCTCCTTGGCCTCAAAAATCTGATCACGCAAAATCAGTGACATCGGCGACAAGCGGGTGTGATCCGTCGCGGTCCCGCTTAGATAGTATTGCCGGTAATGCGATGTCTCTATGATCGAGCTTGCAGCAATCGCTTGCCCGTCCAATTCTGCAAAAACATAGCTTGCATCAAAACTCTCGGACGCCAAAAGCGCATCCATGTAGCTGTCGGGAAAATAATAATAAGGCGCGGCACCGATCCGGTCCATCGTCTCGCGGTAAATGCTCTGGAAAATCGGAGTGTCGGCAGGGTCTCTGGATTGTCGAAGGCTCACCCCTGACTTCTCGATCTTCTTGATCGTGCCGTTTTTGGCGCCTCTGATCTCGCGTTTCAACTCAACCACATCACGGGACAGATCCGCGGCTACGATCTGACCAATTTGACGAATGTCGGTGCGCTCTTGCGAAAGCAGCGGCGCGTTGGCAATAGGGTGGAGCCGCGCAGAAACGCTTACGAAACCAGTAGACTTCAGGTACTCCAAAGCGTGCTGCAACACCCCATATTGGTCCACATCAGCGGCAAAAAGCGGCCCCGGATACCCGTACACAGACCCCAAATCCCGCGCGTCGCTCCCCGGAATGTCGCGCGCCAACATCGGCCAAGCCATAAGCGGGCGACCATCTGCGCGGGCAGTTAGAAGAACCGGTTCGCCCTCCCCATTTTGTTGGCTGATGGCGTGGAACTCCGGCGAGTGGTGAAAATCTGCTTGGGGAAATGGGTGCATCAAATCCGACCAAGAGCTGGGATCACCAACTATATCAAAGGTGACGCTCACGTAAGATCATCCATTTTTGCTGGATCATAAGTCAGGTCAAGGTCCCTGATAATTGACGCTGTGACAGCCTTGGGGTCGGCCACATAATCCTCCAAGGCCACATGCGTTTTCCGGTCGTCCCCAACCGTTGCGAATGTTGATCTAAGATAGGCATCAATATCCGAAATCTGCGCAAAGCAACGTTCCGACAGGGACAAATCGCCCGAGGTCTCCATGGTGGTCTGCATCACCGCCGAGGTCCATTTTGGAATGCCGGTTTCATCCGTTCGCGCCTTGTAGAGTTTTTCCAGCGATTGCGCCGTCGCAGAAATATCGCGGGTCACATGTATCCAATGGGCCTGCGCCAAGGCTTGATCCAACGCTTTGATAAACCACAGATAGGCAAATGATTTGAACAGCGTCGGCTGCCCAAAAGTACAGGCCAATTGCTCGATACGCGGGGCCGTCTCAGGATCAAGGGTTGTGGCCATATCGGGTTGCACAACGCCGCTGCGACCACCCATCAGATGGGTCCAACCAAGCCCAAATTCGTGGGGTTCGGTGAGATGCCATGTTTGACCAAAATCCGACCTACCCGAAAACCGCTTTGGCAGATTGAGCGATTGCGACAGCAACGCCCCTAAGGCAGGATTGGTGGCAAAACGGGCAATGAGATTGTCAATATAACCCACATCCGCACAATAGGCCAAAGATTGACACAGGATCGTAGTCCCGGACCGGGGCGTCCCACAAATAAAGACTATTTTGGGCGTCGGGCCTGGTTGATCAGTCGTGCGAACGCTCCCGATCGCCTGATTGAAATGCTCAAAGGGCGTCATGTTGCATCCCCGGTCACCGGGCGGATCGTTACATCATCAACTTGGTCTCGGTTGATGTCCGCCGCAATATTTTCAGATTTAAAGACCGTCTGAATGGTGCGCCAGATGATGTAAAGATCAAGCATCAGCGACATACGTTGCGTGTAAACCACGTCATACTTGAACCGGCGGCTCCATTTCAGATGGTTGCGCCCCTTAACCTGCGCAAGACCGGTGACGCCCGGCAAAACCGAAAAGCGCCTGCGCTCCCGCTCAGTCATGTGGGGCAGCATTCTTGGCAGGATCGGACGCGGACCAATCAGAGCCATGTCACCTTTGACGATGTTGATGAGCTGCGGCAACTCGTCAATTGAACTTTTGCGCAGGAAGTCCCCTGCCCAGGTGGTACGCTTACGCGTGGGCATCCCGGCCTCATCCAGATACTTATCTGCGTCCACGATCATCGTGCGCAGCTTGATCACGGAAAACACGCGTGCATGCTTGCCCAGACGTTTTTGGCGAAAGATGGCGGGCCCTCCGTCAGAAATGACAATCAGAACCGCGACGAGTATAATCGGGCTGAGCAAAATGACCGCAATCAACGCAATCAGCCGGTCAGCACATTGTCGCAACAATTGATACCCATTTGAGCGCGAAACACCTCCTGTCATGCTTTTTGCCTGGGCGCGACCATGACGACCTTAGGTCCAGCCTGCCCTGCCTTATTACTCGACCGTCGCCGACGGATCATACTTTCAGAAGCCACGATTAATGCCGCAAACGGAAATATCTGCTTCTTGCGATGAGAGGTTCCCACATTGGGATTTGTGAACGCCAGAAGAAGCGTCACGATCACGGTAAACAGCCAAGGTGCCGCCAAACGGTCCTTGATGTTGGAATCCACAAGAATGTAAACGCCAAAAGCCGTCATCAATAAACTATCAATCCAAGAGAAAAATGTCGCCGGAGTGGACGCCTCCCAGAAATAGGGGCGCAATAAGAACTCCACAATCGCAAATGGCGATGCAGTGTCGTTGAGACGTAGCTCGCCCTCACGCCATCCGCTGCCGTAATCCTGAAACAGACGCCACACCTGCGTGATGTTCAAAACGCCGTCGCCGCCACTGATCCGGTTGATCAAATAGGTCAAAGCACTCAAGGCAATCACACCGCCCAAAACTATGGTCAAGACACGTTGGGCCGTGACCTTCTTTTGAAAGATATTGGCGATCATCTCCGCAATCCCGATCGACAGCGCAATATGGGGTCTGACAAGCGACAGCAAAAGCAGGCTTGCTCCGCGGGTGGCGAGATACGGAAACGAAAAGTAGATCGCAATCAAAAGAAGCTGAAGGGACTCCTTGCCAAAAGACGCATGCCAAAAATGGAAGCCCGGCAGCAAGGTCAGCAACCACCAGAACACGATCACCTTTTTGGTTGGATTATGAAGGCGCCGCAGCACCAACAGCAATGCGGTGTAACTAAAAAATATCGCAGCAAACAGATTGAACGCCGTATAGCTCAAGGGCAGGACGGACTGAAGTTTGTTGGACATGAAGAAAACGAAATTGGCCTGACTGAACGACTCCATTTCACCCACGACCTTAAACTTACCCAAACTATAAAATTTGAGTGCGTCCACACCCGAGGCCGCCCCGCCCGTCATTCTGGAAAAGGCAAGCGATGTCACGATCAGGAACGCAAGATTTATCCACGCGATCAGCCGTAGCTTTTTGGGCGGCACAAGAACGTACCGCGTCATCAAAATGCCAATCCCGATAAATACCGCTTCGAACATCCGTTACTCGCGTCCCATTTGCCACCCGTTCAGGGCAGTTTGAGCAAGTCGAGCCACGATCAGAAGAATTAGGAAACTCGAAAAACCCAACGCTCCGGCCAACCATAACACAACCATCCCGATCACCAACACAATGAGAAAGCTGACCGGAGATGCCGCGAACTTCGCCCCGCCCTTTCGCACCAAAAGAAGCGACTGAACAAGATAATTGATCTGGCTGGCAAATCCAAAAATCAAAAGTAGGATCAGCGCGAAAGTAAATTCCGGTGCGCCAGACGCGTAGTCAAATACGGTGCGCCAAACTGGCAAGGCAAGGATCAGCACGACCAAAATTCCAAGCTGGATGCCCACAACCAACGTTTCGTTTTTGGCGTCCTTGGTCTTTTTTTGCACCGCCAAAAGCGTTTGCACCAAACTGCCCGACAGAATTTGACCGATACGGTTGAGCGATTGCCCAACACCCATGATGATCAGCGCAGCTTCACCAAACAGATAGGCCGCAATAAGACGCGGGGCATTAACGGTGAGCGAGATCATGAACGCGCCCAGACCCGCCAGCCAATCCTCGCTGCCCGTACCGCCACGCTTAAAGGTGAACCATGATGCCACATTGATCTGATGTCTGCGGTCAAAGAGCAGCCATGCGGCCAGAAAACTCAGGGAACCAAAGACAATGCCCATGTTGGGCCCAAACGCAAAACTGCCGATGGTCGCGGCACAGACAAATAACACAAGCCGCAATGTGCCAGACATGGCCGACATGCGAAACGCATCGCGCCATTCATAATTGGCGGTGATTTGATCATTGATGGCCTGAACCGTTTTGAACAAAACAATCGCCACAAAGACCACAGGATCTGCGAACAATCCTGTGACAATAAGGATGGGAATTGAAAGCAACGACAAAACAATCGCTGCAAAATTTCCGAACATCCGCTGCCTGTTAAAATGGCTGATATCAGACGCCTCAGTTGATGCAGTACGTTTGCGGAGTTCAAACCCAAAAAACATGAAAATCGGCGTTGTGATGGCCATAGCCAGAAAATAGTTCGCCGCCCACTCAGACGGACTTTCAGCCAATCGCGGGAATAGGACGATAAACATCGCAAGGATCAAGACCTGCCCGCCCGAGACGATCAACTGCAACAGGCTTCGGGATAGAAACCCCGATCTCATACCGATGGCTTTCGAAATGCGTAAAGGACGAAAAGCGGATAGGTCAGAGCGCCGTAAAATAGCTTCTCAAGCAGCGTCAAACCCGTCCGCCATTCCTCATCCAGTCTAAAATCTGTGCTGCGTGAGGCCGCTCCGGGATTGCCAGACATCACATGCGACATCGGGCTTTGATCTGGATCGGAATTCAACGCCCTTACGGTCTCGACCACCTTTCGGCTCACATTGGGATCAGCCAAATGCTCGTAGCGCAGAACAATACTCCCATGGGCTGCGCGCAGCTTTGCCAGCTCGCAAAGCAGGTTGGACCCGGTCCATTCGAGCGCTGCCAATGCCAGATTTTTCCGCGTCTTGTGCAGGGCTGCATCACTGTTTTTGGCGCGCTGTCGTTTCCAGGAATAGACCACACCAAGCGGATGGCGGACAACGTGAATGAACCTCAGATCAACGTCGTCAGATTGGGCCAAAGCCGCACCAAATGCCGGGTTTTTGGAGCTATCAAGCAAGATATTTTTACCATGGGTCTTGGCGGCATGCTCATAGAACGCACCCAGTTGTCCGACCACGCCGGGGAACACCCGTTTGCTGATGAATTTGGGCAATAGCAAGTTGATCAGAAAGCTCCGCTTCATGGTCGTCTGAAACGCGGCGCGCATTTGCTCGGGGCCGTCCAGCGTGTCTATAACCGGCTGCCAAAAAGCGCAGTCGGTTTTAGGCTGTCCACAACTGCACATATGCGTGTCGACGTAGCATTTCGGCCAAAGCCGCACTTCGCCCAGTTGAACCACACCGCAATCATGCGAGATCACATGTTCAATAAAGGTCGACCCGGACCGCCCGCGGCCCAATACATACACAATTTTCAGGTTTTCACTCACGCTGGCCGCCGGTCCAAATAAATATCTATCCAAAACGCATCATAAAGACGCTCGTCATAATGGGACACCGCATGGGGACGGCACGTCTCACAAAGGTCTCCGAACACCTTCTGATCTTCGTACATGGCACAAATCGCCCGCGCCAAATCCTCAGCCGATCCCGGTTCAAAGAAAACCCCGGTCACCCCCTCCTTCACCGCCGACTGCAAGCCGCCGATGCGCGAGGCAATGGTGGGCGTTCCCATCGCCGCAGCCTCGATCGCGGCCACGCCAAAGCCCTCACGACGGGACGGGAATAAGAGCACGTCAAAGGCCCCGTAAACTTCTGGCATCAGATTGTTCTCTATTCGGCCAGGGCGAATAGCCATTTGGTTGAGCTTGGCCAAAGTCTCAGGCATGAGCGGATCAGAGGCGTCATCCTCACCGATCACCAACAGCTCAATATTGGGATGTTTGGCGCGGACAATCTCCATAGCCGCCACCAACTCCTCAAATCCCTTATCCACACACACGCGCCCAACCATGCCCAGAACAAACCCGTCCTTGCTGGCCCCAAGCCGCGCACGCACATCATCGCTGTCCGCAATCTCAGGGTTCTCCGGGGAGAACCGGTCAATATCGATACCATTGCCAGTGCCGTTCAGAACCACCTTCACCTTGTCGTGGAACATCGAAGGCAGGCTTTCATTCAACATCTCACCGCTTTGCTTGGACGTCACCAGCACCTCTGTCGAAATCACGGCCGGCAAGACCTCCATGAACTTCACCAACTTGCGGCGCAGCCCCGTGAGCGTTGGATAGCGATATCCGCGGATCAAAACGATGCGACGCCGAAACGGGAACATCAAAAGTGCGACCAGCGACCCAAGGAAAGCAGCCTTGGGCGTAGACACAATGATTATGCGCGGGTTGACCTGCCACAAAACCCGGATCATCTGCCAAATGGCCCCAAGATCACCGGCACCAATCAACTTTCGGGTCAAATCAAGCTGATGGAATCTTGGCGTATCCGCATCAAACCGCGTGTCAGTGAAGTTCGCCGCAACGTGGTAATCCACCGGCTCCGCCTCGATACGTTTGAGATGATTGGCCAAAAATGAAATCGTCAGGGCCGACGTCATAATATGAAGTACAGGCGTTCGATCCACGTTCAATTCGATCTGTGAAGTCGCATCATGCGGCATGCTATACTCAATATTCGTTTACGTTATTACTAAGACAGTCTGCGACATCCGCTGGCTGGCTCCATATGTCGTAGTTTGAGCCCATTAGCAAGAAATCCCACCACAAACACCCAGAAGAGTCCCGCACTGTGTCCTTTGAACGAGCCCACCTGACCTCGCCAAAAGAAAGGGTCGCCCACATGACGCGGACGACCCAATTCTTAACAATGCACCGCTGAATTAGCCGATCAGCTGAGCATTCGTATCAACCATCAGATCCGCAATGGACGATACAGAACCGGTGCCTTCGCCCGCAAAGATGATCAACGTGCCGGAGCCAGTAAAGATGTCGACATTGTTGCCAGCACCATTATCGATAATGGTCGCCGCTGCATCAAACTCGTCCACCAAGCCATTGGCATTGGTATCAACCAGACCGGCCATCTGGAGAATGTCTCCGGACGCTTCCCAATCAAAGATCGTGTGAATGCCTTGATTTGTCGCATTGTCGAACTGGAACGTGTCATCACCCGTTCCACCTGTGTAGACGTCTTGAGATGCGCCAGATGACGACGCAACCAAGAGATCGTTGTCGGCACCGCCCAGAAGGTGTTCATTACCGTCGCCCCCTGTGATGGTATCGTCTCCGGCACCACCTTTGAGCACGTTGAACGTGGCAAGCATACCACCGGCACCACCACCATTAGCAGTGATCACGTCGTTGCCGTCACCACCATCAACATCGTAGTAGCCCAGATGTCCAATGCCGCCACCCAGATCGGTGTTGGTCACAGTGATCACGTCATTGCCAAGACCACCAAGGACGGTACCAACAGCCGTACCGGTCATGCCCGTGGACTCGTGGGTCATTGTGGCCGTAATCGTGTCATTTCCGGCACCACCGTCGATGTCGTCAGTTACGGTCATAGCCGCGGTCCCAAACGACTCTGTGTTGATGGAGGCAATGATCTGATCAGAGCCGCTGCCACCGAAGATATCACTATCGATATCCACAATATTGCGGGCGAACCCGTCAATTGCAGAAACGATTACATCGTTAGCAGAGCCACCACCGATGAAGTTAGACATCTGGACTTCAAACAGTTCAGAGAAATCGGAACTCATGGTGCTGTTGATAGTGTCTTTACCAGTACCACCATCAATAATGGTCTGAGCCCATCCTGTACCACCATTGCTGTCGGAGAAGACAAAGGCACCCGATGTAACACTGTCAGCACCCGTTCCGGCCTCAACAAAACTCAAAGCATAAGCGCCAAAACCTGAAGGCGTACCAGCGCCATCACCGGAAGATTGAGCCTGAGCCGAGATGTCGACGGTGTCATTGCCACCGCCGGACCGGACCAAATTGCGGGCATCCGCACCGTGACTTGCAACTGTTGCGCCAGTGGATGCTACAAATGCCAACGCATCCAGATCAAACGTATCAGCGTTATCTCCGGTCGTGGCATCGTTGACCACCTGCGCGTAGTTGGAGCCAAGGACCCGACCATTCAATGTCACATCCGTGAAGCCTTGAGGGTCGGTCACGGTATTGAACATCGTGCCGCCACGCGCGTCATTGATGTCGAAATCTCCAGTGATGGTATCGTTGCTGCCACCGGTGTCGATGTTGTTGGTTATGAAACCTTGGCCGGTTGCGGAGGTTACATCCACATCGTGATCAAGATTAATCGTGTCATTACCCGAACCGGTATCGAATGTTCCGTTGAACGTCACATTGTCTACCGCGAGCAGGTCAATAACCGAATTGAGCGTATCAAGCCCGTTGCCTCCGATCATGTGCGAATCTGCCGTAACAGAATCCAGCTCTTCGACGCCAAAATCGGAATCGATGAAGCTGCGGAGCGTGTCATTGCCCGTGCCGCCATCAACGAACTGATCCAAAGTAGCTGCACCACCTGTAAATCCAGTTGCCGAACCCATGAACGCATTGGCTTGAACGGAATCATTGCCCGAACCGGCCAGAATGTCCTGATCCAGAAAACTTGATGTGCCAGCAGAACGGCTGTCCACGATGGCCTGGCTCAACGTATCATCACCAGCGCCCAGATCTACGTTCAAAAGTGCGTTGGCGAAGGATGCGGTTGCAGTGTCCATGAAGGCTTCTGCGCGCGCGTCCATCACAAGGTCATCACCGATCCCGGCCGAGACCACGGTTTCAACTGCAGCGCTATTGCCCGCGATTGCGCGGCCGTTTGCGTTGGTTATGACATCGGCACCAAATCCACCGATAAACTGTGTGCGAACAGTTACGTTTCCTGCAGAATCGCTTATGAACTGCCCGTCAATCGTATCGTCGTTCAACCCGCCATCCATGACGCCGTTGAGTGCGGACGATCCGCCACCGTTTCCGCCATCAACACTCAGCGTCATAGAGTCGTTACCGTTGCCGCCGAGTTGTGACTGCGAGGCCAGCTCGGTTGTCACGGTGTATGTGGTGTCCATGACGTCATCGCCCGTGCCACCGATCAGAATAACGCCGTTATGTGTGCTGGATAGTGTGTCGTCGCCATCAAGGCCGGACACAATATCAAAATCGAACGCCGAAGTCGACGTGTCGTTACCGTTTGTACCTACAGACATTAGAGTTTTCCCCCAAAATGGAATGTGTGAATATGAGCACGCAAAAAAAATACAAAGAATGATGTGTGTGTAAGCAACTTAATACCGTTGGGTTTTAAACCGAACGGGACGCAAAATATATAAAAAAAAGCGGTTTCTGGGCAGTTTAGTTATCGATTAAACTGTTGGTTGTGCGTGACTGCGTCACACTCGCCGACATGCCTAGGTCGGCGAATACCTCAGGACGCCGGCGCGGCCGGCTGCTCAGATATCGTGGCCGTTTTGACCTTCTTGCGCGACTTACTTTTGGCAACCGTCCGCGCTGAGAAACTATGCGTCCAACCAATGCCCAGAACCAGCGCGAACAACGCGGCTGTTGCTGGCATCTGCAAGCTGAAGTCAAAGATCGAATGGAAGCCAAGCGCCATGCAGCACGCAAAGGCGAAACAGACAAAGCCGCGATCTCTTTGCCGCTCGCGTGTGCCACGCCACAGCCGCCAAGCAATCAGCAAAAGCGCTAGATAAAAGGCGGAGGCCGCAGGAATGCCAAGCTCATAAACATTTTCCAAAAATGCGTTGTGGGCGTAGTCCCATTCACCCTTGGCCGCACTAAATGGCACTTGTGCGCGGAACGCATCAAGAAAAGCGCCTAACCCATGCCCCAGCAAGGGCCGTTCCCAGATCCCAGCGATCACCGCCGGATACACCTCAAAACGAAGGTTCTCTTCGGAGGTGGTCAGCAGCCGCTCAGTCAACCCCGAGGTCTGAGTGGCGACCACAAACACCACCGCGAGAAGCAGCACCACCATCACAATCGGATTGGAATTGGAGCCTTTCGACTTAAACGATACCCAAAACACCAACAGGCCAATTCCTGCGGCAACCGCACCCGCCCGCGACGACGTCAAAGCGATGGCCGCCAGACATATCAATACGCCCATAGCGTAAATCCATGAACCCGCGAAAAAATCTTCGAAGAAGTTGCGTAGGCGTCCGCCGCGCGACCCGTAGCTGTCACTGCCGAAAAACTCAAAATAGCACATCAAGTTCGCGATTACCCCGATAATGGCGTAACTGGCGTAAGAATTCCGGTTCGCAAATGTGCTGACAAGATACCGGCCATTCGCGCGATCCCCTACGATGGCATTAGAGCCAGTCATAAAGGCGTAAAGACCAAATAGCGCCAACAGGGTAGAGAAGATGGCGATCAGCTTAACGACGCTGTGGCTCCGCTCCACGTCTGCGGCAACTCGCATGCCAATCCAAAACAACATGCCATAGCACAACAGGCGCATGATGTGATGATGACCCCGAATTGGATCGGCCGAGATGGCAGCATATTCCGACACAACACCGGACCAAACCGGATGCCAGTAAGCCTCGGGCAGATTGGGCATGGTCTGCACAATCCCCCAACACACCGCACCCAAAAACAGCAGAACGATCAACGACACACGCCCAAGCCCGTCAGGGAAACCCTTCCACATGTCGAAAATGATGTGACCAACAAACAAAATCGCGATGAAAAGCGAGAGCAATGTCCAAGACACGGGTCGGTTCGCTCCAAGTGCAATGGCCGAGAGCAAAACAAGCACGATGCATGTCCAGGCAAGAATAGTGGTCACACGTTGAAGATAAACGTCCCTTAGACCCTCTGCGATAAACATGTCTGTAAAACCCCACTCTGCACTACTTAACTCAACCGATTCTCGGAATTTGAAGCGATTCTCCGATGACCAACATTACCCAGAGGCCTGCCGAATCCCCACATCTGCGCCTTTTTCTTAGGGAGTTTCTCGGCTAGGTGATGCCAAATTGCCGCGTATTCTAGGCTTTTGTGGCTTTTTTCGGGCTTCCCCCCCAATTGAACAGTTGAACGATCAAGGGTCTCAAGTTATTAAGAACCTGTTTTGTTTATCTCGGGGGCACCTTTATGACTAAATTTGGAAAGTTGGTGGCAGTAGCCTGCGCCAGCCTAATAATGTCGACAAGCTTCGCATCTGCTGTAGCAGATGACGACGGCGGACCAATCATCAAAAACGGCATCTTCTTTGACGGCAATGAGCGTCGGCTAGAGCTGAAGGGTTTTATCGAGGATCGTATCGACGATCTGAGAGAAGAGCGCGCAAGGCTTGCTGATCTCTTGATCAATGATGATGTTGATCCAGACGACCGCGCCGACTTGTGGGAGATTTATGCCTCCTTCCGTCCGCGTCTAGAGAAACTCTACCGTGATCGCGCTTTGGTGCGCCGGGTGAATTTCGCAGATTTCGAAGATATTGAAGAGTTCTACCTGAACCCTGTCAGCGTCTCCTAATTCGCGATAAATTTGAAGTTACGTAAGGCCCCGAGAGATTTCTCTTCGGGGCCTTATTGTTTTGGGGCACGGACCGCTTCTGTGCCGCAAAACCAAAAACTCCGACGGATTTTCAGACCGCCGCTCGTTCAACTGAATGGTGTGATTGAAGCACGCCCAAGCGTGCCTCGATATGACGAGCTGAAAAACGCTCTAGTCGCCTAGCCGCTCAACCACATGAAACGATGTCTCAAGGAAAAAATCGAAAGCGCGCTGCTGGTGCGTTTGAGCCAGCAAGATGTCATTGTCGATAGACGCGTTGTCAGCATCCTCAAACTCGGGCGGGGCCAGTTCTGCCAGCCCAAATGCCTCCGCGTCCTCACGAAGCGATTGAACGACTTCAAAAACCTCAAGACGACGAACAGCTAAAGCCGAATTATTCGGTGCCAATTCCCATGAGCGGCGAAGCGACCCAAGCGCCTCATCATAATCTTGGGTTGTAAGTTGCGCACCGGCAAGGACCGCCCATGCATGGGCGTTGCCCGGACTAAGCTCCAGGCTTTGCGTGATTAACTCAGACGCCAGCTTGGCGCGCTCAATGCCCGTCTCGCCGCCGGCGATTTCACCACGGCCTTCTGTCGCTGCGGAAAATTTCGAATCCGCACTGAGGTAGCCATAGCCCAACTGAAAGAGATATTCCGAACGATCATATAGCGCCGGACCGGTCTTCAGTCTCCAATCCCCAAATACGCCGTCGACGCGGGCAGATTCTACAAATGCGGGACTGTCCGCAAGGGTTTGCACGATGTTCACGGCCGCCAAACCGACCGTAACAAAACACAGACCGCCCAGTAATTTATTAGAGATACTCATAGCCACCCACACATTCACAACTACTATTGGAGCAAATCATTAACAAATTGGGATGGCTCTTGGCACCCTCTTTCGAGAATCGCTGCCAAGTATTTTGGAACCGTGGCGAAAATCTGACGACGCCCAAACCGATCTCCAAATGCGACACCTCGCACGTTAGTGGGTTTTTTAGCGTTAAATCAACCGTAGCCCGGCAAACCTGACGCTTCCAATAAACACTGCACGATAAACGCTTCCGCTTATGCAACTAGCGGGTTCCCAACGTACCGACATTTCGCTAACAGACGCTCACGCGGCTTTTAGTAATTTTACGGGGTTTTTCCAATGAGAGTCTTAATACTTGGTGCTGACGGTTATCTCGGGTGGCCAACAGCCATGGATTTTGCCAATGCGGGACACGATGTCTGCGCGGTCGACAATTATTTCCGGCGCATCATTGCGGAAGAAACCGATAGCGAAGCATTGTTGCCAACTCCGACTCTCACGGAGCGTGCGCGCATTTTTGAAGAGGTTTCGGGAAAGAAAATCGACGTCAAAATTGGCGATCTGGCCGATCCTGATTTCATGAATGATATTGTCAAAGACTATAAGCCCGACACAATCGTCCACTATGCAGAGCAGCCCTCGGCCCCCTATTCGATGCGCGGCGCCAAAGAGGCGCGGGTGACGTTTCAGAACAACCTCAACGTGACGTTCAATGTTATTTGGTCGATCTTGGAGCACGCCCCAGACGCTCACATCATCAAACTGGGAACGATGGGCGAGTACGGCACGCCCAATATTGATATCGAGGAAGGTTGGATTGACGTAACCCACAAGGGTCGCACGCAGAAATTCCTGTTCCCACGAGCCGCCGGTTCCCTCTATCACACCACCAAGGTTCTCGACACGGACCTGTTGTGGTTCTACGTGCGCACCTACAATTTGCGCGTGACTGATCTTATGCAAGGACCGGTTTACGGCCTGTCCTCTGACGAGGCCGACCTCGATCCGCGCCTCACTCCAAACTTTCACTATGATGATATCTTCGGCACTCTCGTGAACCGCTTCTTGGTCCAGTCCGTGGCCGGCATTCCGCTGACAGTCTACGGTCAGGGCGGTCAAACTCGCGGGTATCTCAACTTGCGCGACACGTTGCAATGCGTCCGCTTGGCGGCAGAAAACCCAGCTGGTCCGGGCGAGCTGAACATTTTCAACCAGCTCACAGAAACATTCTCCGTCAATGAGGTCGCAGCGAAGGTAAAAGCAGTTGGTGATCAAAAAGGCCTCAACGTTGAGATCAAAGCGATCCCGAACCCGCGCAAGGAGTTGGAGGATCACTACTACAATCCCCAGCATTCCGGCCTTCTGGATTTGGGCCTCAAACCCAACTTCATGACTGACGAAGTTATCGCCGATATGCTGGACCGGATTATCGAGCATAAAGATCGGATCCAGATTGACCGTATCATGCCACGCGTGAGGTGGTCGTAATGTCAGCAGATAAATTCAAAGGCACATCCGTTCTGATCACCGGCGCTTGCGGCACCGTTGGAATGGAACTCACCCGACAGGTTGTGGAAGCCGGAGCCGAGCGGGTGGTCTGCATCGACAATAACGAAAGTGCGATGTTCTTTTTGCAAGAGGAATACAAAGCCAATCCAACGGTTGAGTGTTACCTGACCGATCTGCGCGATGCGCGGGAATTGCGGGCGCGCATGCAGGGCGTGCAGATTGTGCTCCATGCAGCAGCCCTTAAACATGTGGGCCTGTGCGAAGAAAGCCCAACACAAGCGGTACGTACAAATATCGACGGCACCCAGAATGTGATCGAGGCCGCCGCCGAGAACAACGTCGAGCGCGTGATCTTTACCTCTTCGGACAAAGCAGTGAACCCAACCAATGTTATGGGCACCTCAAAACTGATGGGTGAACGGCTCATGACCGCAATGGCCATGTCCAACCGCGCCTCAAACACGATCTACGCGTCCACCCGGTTCGGAAATGTACTTGGCTCCAGAGGGTCCGTCATTCCTCTGTTTGAGCAACAGATTGCTCGCGGCGGTCCGGTGACGCTCACCAGCACAGAGATGACACGCTTCATCATGACTTTGGAAGAGGCAGCCCGTCTCGTTCTAGAGAGCGCCTTTCTGGCCAAAGGCGGCGAGGTTTTCGTGACCAAAATGCCTGTGGCGCGGATTGAGGACATTGCCAATTCCATGATCCGTCACTTGGGCAAAGGCCGCAATATCGAGTTGAAAGTTATTGGCGTGAAGCCCGGCGAAAAGCTCTACGAGGAGCTGATGAACGAAGAGGAATTGCGCCGGACCTACGAGATGGACAATTTCTTCGCCGTCTTGCCAGCATTCACCAAAGACCACGAAGAGAGCTATTCCTACATCAAAGGCCGCGAGAAGCCGACACATCCCTATCACTCAGGCCTGCAAGACGGGATGACTGAAAAGGAAGTACTGGACTATCTCGTCAGCTCGAATGTGATCTAAAGCGGTTTACGCCAGAAAAACGGATGGGCTGCCCCGTGCAGCGCGGCCCATCCCAAAGACAACAACCCCATCACCCAGATTTACGCCCTTCTGGAGCGTTCCGCTTTCAACCCGGAACCACCTAAAGCTATCCGAAATCAAAGATTTCAAGCGTTAGGCGATGCCTTGTGCCCCAAGTTAAAAGCAAAACGCTTTAACGTCGCTCCGATAAAGGACGCGCCCAGATCACAAGAACAGCGTGACGATGGGCGGCCAGATCAGCAGGATCGACAATGCGCAAAGCTGCAAGGCGATGAACGGCAGGAAGCCCTTGAAAATGTCGGTCAGCGAAATCTCAGGCGGAGCCACCGATTTGAGATAAAACGCCGCCGGCCCAAAGGGCGGTGACAAGAAACTGACCTGCATGTTCATACAGAAAACCACACCGAACCAGATCGGAATGTAGCGCGCATCAACATGCCCCAAGAACCCGATTTCCTCGGCGGGCAAACGCACAACAATCGGCAGGAACACAGGCATGATCAAAAGCACGATCCCAACCCAGTCCATGAACATACCCATGATCAAGAAGACGAACATCATCACAAGGATAATCCCCATGGTCGGCATATCCGCGCCCACAATCAGGTTGGCCACGTACGTCGGTCCACCCACAAGCGTGTAGGCTGCCGCCAGTGCAGCCGCACCAATGGTCACCCAGATGATTGTACCGGTGGACCTCAGGGTGCGGATCAGACTGTCCCACAAAATCTCGAACGTCATCTCACGACGAACCAACCCGATGACAAAGACCGCGATGACGCCCATGCCAGCCGCCTCCGTAATCCCGGTGATACCACCGTAGATGGAGCCAAGAACAACGCCGATCACGACCGTGGGCGCAATCAGACCCTTGCCCATTTCCCAACCCTCAGCGGTGCGGTCTCGCCCGACCACAAACAGGATCAGCAGGGCCGCCAAAACGAACGTGCCGATGATCCAGGGAATGTCACTTATCATCCCCAAGGGGATCGGATCGACACCCTCCAAAGTGTTTTCCCCGGTCACCGTGAAGAAAATCGCCCGGACCAAGAGAACACCCGCAATCCACAACGTGAACCGCGATAGGAACCCAAGGAACATCAGCCCCTTGTCGCGACCTTCCGGGTCACCCTCTTCCGCATCTGGAAGCGGCGCGAGCGACGTGTTCACCCGGGTGCGAATGACAATGTAGAGGATAAAGAACGACGCCAACATAAAGCCCGGCAGGAATGAAGCGGTAAAGAGCGCCTTGATCGAGGTCTCCGTCACCAACCCGTAGAAAATCAAAACAATCGAGGGCGGGATCATCGTTCCTAACGAGCCCGACGCACAAATCGTACCGATGGCCAAGTTTCGGTCATAGCCAAGCCGCAACATTTGCGGGAGCGCGATCAGGCCCAAAAGAACCACCTCGCCACCAATGATCCCGGACATGGCCGCCATGATGACCGCCATGATGGAGGTCACAATCGCAATGCCGCCGCGGGTTCGACTTAGCCAAACATTCAGCGACGAATACATGTCCCGCGCAATCCCGCACCTTTCCAGCAATGCGGCCATAAATATGAACAGCGGGACCGATATCAGCACGTAATTGGTCATTTGTCGGTAAACCGCCTGCCCCAGCACGGACAAGGGGCCGCGACCAAAATCGCCCCATAACAGGTCTGCGGGAAACTTCAGTGACAGCGTGACCACCGCCAGGAACGCCGAGGCAAATCCAAGCGGCATACCGATTGCCAGCAGGGCAAACATGGCCAAAAGAATGATCAGGCTGAGTGTGCCAATATCGACCATGATTATTTATCCTCAAGTGTGCGGCGAATGTTTTCGATCTCGACTTCGTCGATCTCGTCAGCCGGAGTGTGGCTCTCAGGTGCCTTGTTCCAATCCGCAATCAGGTTCGATATGGCTTGAATGCACACCAGACAGATAATGATCAGCAAAGCGGGTTTAACGATCCCCGGAATGGGCGGATCCCACGCGGTCCCAAAGGTCTCCATCCGCATGAAGCGGTTCTGAGCGTCCGTAAAGCCACCCCAAACCAAAGCCACCGTGAAGAAGATAATCAACAAAACCGAAATGGAATCGGACGCCTTTTGCATCCAGCGCGGCATCATATCGTAGATGATGTAAATGCGGATGTGGCTGCGCTGCTGCATGGCATAAAGCCCCGCCAGCAAGAATACGAAAGACGCAATCCACAAAGATAATTCATTCGCCCAAAGGGTGGGCCTCAGAAAGACGTAGCGCGAGACGACCTCGTAAAACATCACCAGAACGACAAATGCGACCATGATCATCGCCAGACGCCCCAACACCACAGAGACCAGATCAAAAAACCCGTCAGGTGCGGTCTCGATCATACCCTTTGTGTCGGACAAAAAGAGCGATGCGAACAGAAATGCACCCCCTAAGGCGAACAGCAGAAACTGCACCATGGGCTTGCCAGCAGGCCGTATGACCTCGAACATTCCATAAGCCTCGTCGCTTAGGAATTGCTGCGCAATGAACCAAAGATATATAAGCAGCGACAGACCGATAAACCCGATCATGGCCATCTTTATTGGTGCGCGCAGCCGGCCCAGCCATAGTGAATTGTCGTGCATCGCGTATCTCCCCAACCCGTCATATCCCGGATACCTTCTCCGGTTGAAAAAGGCGGGCCCGGTCTGGACCCGCCTTGATCGTTATGTGTTCAAGTCAATCATGCCAGAATTACTGGCCGATTAGACCCAACTGTGTGAGGTAAGCCTTGTGGCTCGCAACCAGTGCTTCAGCCTCAGGGCTACGTGTCGCCCAGTCGTCCCAAGCAGCCTGCGCGGCATTGCGGAACTCTGCACGGTCCTCAGCAGACCAAGCATAAAGCGTCACACCCTGCTCTTGCAAAGCGGCTGCCGCTTCGGTGTTGGCCTTCTCGTTGAGCATCGCGATCTGGAAAGACAGCTTCTGCCACGCAGTCTCAATGATGCGGCGCTGCTGCTCTGTCAGACCTTCCCATACGCCCTGGTTACAAGCGAGGTGGTCAGATGGCATCGAGTGGAAGCCGGGATAGTTGGCGTGCTTAACGATGTCATAAAGACCAAGACCTACGTTGTTGGCCAAACCAGATGCGTCAGCACCGTCGATGATACCTGTCTCAAGCGCGGTAAAGATCTCGGTGAAATCCATAACGATCGGGGATGCACCCATTTTCTCGAAGATCTCTGTCTCCATGCCGGGAGGGGAACGGAACTTCCACCCAACCAGATCCTCGGGGCCTCTAATTGGCTTGGACGAAGCAAAAGATTCCTGACCGTAAATGGCCCAACCAATCAGCTGCATGCCTTGCGCGTTGTAAAGATCTTGGGCGGCCTGATACCCGTCACCATAGTATAGCCAGCTGTACTGCTGCCAAGGCGTGTCGTAGCCGCCCATGATGTCACCAACAAACTGGAACGCTGGGTTCTTACCTGTTTGGTAAGCGCCACCGGTCGCGTCACAATCCAAAATGCCGTTGATCGCCGCGTCAAATGTCTCAACCGTCGCAACAACAGAGGACGAATAGAACATCTCGATAGCGATACCGCCACCGGACATGACCTCAACGTCGTCAATGAATTTGGCCAACATCTGGCCGGTTGGATGCTCGGTCGCGTAATGTGTCTGAATGCGCAACGTCACATCCTGCGCCAGAGCAGGCACAGCAATCATGGCAGCCGCAGCCGACATCACAAGTGATTTAAGTTTCATTCTATTCCTCCCTGTGGGCGCCTTAGAGGCCCCCTTCATATTTGCACGCCGATCCAGTGGGCGAGAACACAGATGTTAAACCATCTAGAGGAACGATAACGAGTGCATTTTCGACAATCAATAATTTTTGTCGCATTGTCTTACACAATCTGAATTCCATAAAAATGGTTTTAATTTCAGGTAATTACGTCAAGCTTGAAACACCTGCATCTGGTCTTGTCCTAATGAATCAGTGAGCCGCCATTCACGTCAATCTCTGATCCGGTCACATATGCAGACAAATCAGACGCCAGAAACAGACAACATCCCGCCACCTCATCGGCCGTACCCGCACGTCCCATTGGGATGCCCTCCAACACCTGAGCCCGCATTTCGTTGGTCAGTTTTCCAGCCGTAATATCGGTTGCAATGAACCCGGGGCAGATTGCGTTGGCGCGAATACCCTCAGGGGCCAACTCGCGGGCCATCGCCTTGGTCAGCCCCAAAACACCCGCCTTTGCCGCCGAATAATGCGGCCCGCCAAAAATGCCACCACCGCGCTGCGCGGATACAGAAGACATGTTCACAATCGATCCCTGACCGCGCGACCGCATATGCGGCAGTGCCGCCTGCGACATGTAAAGCGTGCCGCGCAAACTGACATCAAGCACCGCGTCGTAATTCTCAGGGGCAATATCCATCAACTTCAGCGGTTGGGTGATGCCCGCGATATTAACCAGAATATCAACCTGCCCCATCGCCGTGATCAGGTCCGCCGTCACGGCCTCGCAATGGCTCTTGTCAGTGACGTCGCATAGGCGCGAAACATGCCCCTCGCCCTCCAAATCATCCGCAGCTGCGGCTGCAAGATCCGCGTCCAAATCCAAGACAGCGACCCTGCACCCATGCAGCGCAAAAAGCTGCGCTGTGGCCTTGCCCAATCCGCGCGGACTGGCAGCCCCTGTGATAATCGCTGTTTTTCCCTCAAGCAGTTTCATAGCTCTTCCCTACATCCATGACTTGACCGATGCGGTCACCGCGTCCACCGAGATGCCGTATTGATCATGCAAAGTCGGCAAGGCACCGGCGTCCAAAAACGCGTCCGGCAGACCAATCTGGCGAAACGGCACATGCACACCCGCCCGCATCAAGGTGGCCGCAACCGCCTCACCCAAACCACCTGTGACCGAATGGTTTTCCGCCGTTACAACCAGCCGCCCGCCTTTGGAGGCCTCAGCCACGATCGTCGCTACATCCAAGGGCTTGATGGTGGGCACATGAAGAACCCCGCAATCGATACCATCACCGCGTAGCGCCTTGGCCGCATCCAAAACCCGCATGGTCATGAACCCAGACGCCACAAACAAAACATCGCGCCCGTCATGCAACATCTGCGCTTTGCCCAGCTTGAACTGATAGCCGTACTCCCCCAAAACATCTGGCACATTGCCGCGCAACAAGCGCATGTAAACCGGCCCCGGATGATCCGCGATAGCCCGCGTGGCCTGATCAATCTCCACCGCATCACACGGATCGATAATGGTCAGGTTTGGCATACCCCGCATAATCGCAAGATCCTCTGTCGCCTGATGACTGGGCCCATAGCCAGTTGTCAGCCCCGGCAAGGCGCATACGATCTTGACCGGCAGGTTCTCCTCGGCAATGGCCATGATGATAAAATCATAAGCGCGACGCGCGGCAAACACCGCATAGGTGGTGGCAAACGGAGTGAACCCCTCACGCGCCAGACCGGCCGCCGCCGAGATCATCACCGCCTCCGCCATGCCCATCTGGTAAAACCGGTCGGGATAGGCCTCCGCAAACACATGCAAATCCGTGTATTTGGACAGGTCCGCCGTCAGCCCAACAATATCCTCGCGGTCCTTTGCCAGATCAACCAAGGCATGCCCAAACGGGGCCGAAACCGTCTCGCGACCTTCCGCATCCAACGACGCAATCATTGCCGAGGTCGCCAAACGCGCCCCGCCCGGTGCCGCGCGCGGGGTGTACTTCGACCGCCTGCGCGATAATGCCTGATCGGTCATTGCGGCTTCTCCTCATCCAATATGGCCAAGGCTTTGGCCCATTCCTCAGGCTCAACACGCACAAAATGGGTGATCTCGCGATCCTCCAAAAACGGAATGCCCTTGCACATCTTTGTCTTGGCGATGATCACGCGGGGCTGTGCCCCATCATGCGCCCGTGCCGCATCAAATGCCGCCACCACCGCGTCCATATCGTTGCCGTCAACCTCTTGGGCGAACCAGCCAAACGCCTGCCAGCGCCCCAGTTCCGGCACCTGCGCCAAAGCAGCCGTGCTTTTGCCGTCAGCCTGTTGATCATTGAAATCCACAATCGCAATCAGATTGTCCAACTTCCATTGCACCGCCGACATGACCGCTTCCCAAGTGGACCCCTCGCCCAACTCCCCGTCTGAAAGCATGTTGTAGACGAACGCAGGATTGCGCTTGCGCTTGAGCCCCAAAGCCATGCCCACCGCAATGCCAAGCCCGTGACCCAGCGAGCCGCCGGTGATCTCCATGCCGGGTGTGTAGGCAGCCATACCTGACATGGGCATGCGACTGTCATCCATCCCGTAAGTGCCGATCTCCTCCTCCGGCAGAATACCCGCCTCGATCATCGCGGAATATAGCGCGATGGCATAATGCCCGATCGACAACAAAAACCGGTCGCGACCCTCCCATTCCGGGTCACCGGGGCGGTAAGACAAGGCGTGGAAATACGACACCGCCAACACATCGGCCACTCCAAGGGCTTGCCCAATGTAGCCCTGCCCCTGAACCTCGCCCATACGCAAAGCATTGCGCCGGATCGCCCAGGCGCGCCGTTCCAAACTGACATTAGACCCGGCTCCGGGTGCTGACGTATTCATGACATCTCCCTAACCTTCCTTTCTGGCAGGTCAGCATTTGGCAGAGGACAGATCAATCGAAAAATAATATGCCTAAAGAAATCAAGCCCGGAGGAGCCGCCATGAACCTGTCATCTCTGCTTGCAAAACGAACGGCACAAGGCCGGCCCGTGCGCATTGGCCTGATCGGAGCGGGCAAGTTCGGCTCCATGGTTCTGGCACAAGCCCGGCACATCGACGGCTACGACGTGGTAGGGATCGCCGATCTGGACGTAGGCAAAGCCAAAGCCTCCCTCAATCGCACCGGTTGGGAGGCGGATCAATACAGCGCCACATCGATGGCCGATGCGGTTCAAAACCGCACCACATGCATCACGGATAACGCCGCTGATCTTTTCAACTGCGATGCCATTGAGTGCATTATCGAGGCGACAGGTCATCCCCTTGCTGGCCTGCGCCACGGGCTTGCGGCGATTGATGCGGGCAAACATGTGATTATGGTCAATGTGGAGGCCGACGTGCTCTGCGGTGCCGTCCTTGCCGACCGCGCCCGCGCGCAGGGCGTGGTCTATTCCATGGCCTACGGCGATCAACCCGCCGCCATGTGCGAGCTTGTGGATTGGACCCGCGCCTGCGGATTTGAGCTGGTCGCCGCAGGCAAAGGCATGAATTTCGCCCCGCCCTACCGCTACTCCACCCCCGACACCGTCTGGGACTTTTTTGGCTGGTCCGACGAAGAGGTGGCCGCGGGGGACTTTAACCCAAAAATGTACAACTCCTTCACCGATGGCACCAAAGCCGCCATAGAAATGGCCGCCGTGGCCAATGCAACCGGTATGGATTGCCCCGAGGACGGGCTGGCGTTCCATCCGGCAGGTTTGCACGATTTGGCATCGGTGTTTCGCCCGGAAGCGGATGGCGGCAGGCTCGCCAAAACCGGGCTGATCGACATCGCCGCCAGCAAAGAACCCGATGGCCGCACCGTCCTCAACAACATCCAATACGGCATGTTCGTCACCTTCAAAGCACCAAACGACTATACCCGCGCCTGTTTTCAGCAATATGGCCTGCTGACCGACCCGTCAGGCTGGTACGGCTCCATGTGGCGACCCTTTCATCTGATCGGCCTTGAAACCAGCGTCTCTGTTTTGTCCGCCTGCCTGCGCGGCGAGGCCACAGGCACTTCCACCCGCTGGCGGGGCGATGCGGTGGCCACATCCAAAGGCAACTTCAAAGCCGGTGAGTATCTCGACGGCGAGGGCGGATACAAGGTTTGGGCCAAAGCGATCCCGGCCAGACGCTCGGCCAAACTCAACGCCCTGCCCATTGGTCTCGCCCACCATATCAAACTCAAAAAACCGATCCAAAAGGACCAGATTGTCAGCCTCGACGACGTGGAAATCACCGACGACCTCGACATTTTTGCGCTCCGCGAAGATCAAAAGGCGTTTCTGGATGGCTGATCCGCACCGCTTGCCAAACAGACCCAACCAAGGAATGCTCCGGCCAGACAATACCAAAAGGCGCCCGCCATGAAGATTACCCGCGTCCAAAGCCACGTGCTGCAATATGACATGCCCGAGGAGCTGGGCTACTCCCAGCAATATTACGCCAAACGCACCGCCCATTTGGTCGAGGTCAGCACCGATGAGGGCGTCACCGGTTGGGGCGAATGCTTTGGCCCCGGCACAATCGCATTGGCCAATAAGGGGATCGTGGAGGGTGTCATTCAGCCCATGATCTTGGGGCTGGACCCTATGGACCGCGATGTGATTTGGCACAAAGTCTACAATCTGATGCGCGACCACGGCCAAAAGGGCATGCCGCTGCAATCGCTCTCCGGGGTGGATATCGCGCTTTGGGACATCGCGGGCAAAGTCGCGAACCTGCCGATCCACAAACTCATTGGCGGGGCCCATCGCACATCGGTGCAGGCCTACGGCTACGGCATGATGCTCAAACGCGAAAGCCTGACCGACCATGTGGCCCGGTTTCGCGACGAGGCCGCCGCGATCCGCGACATGGGCTTTGCAGCCACCAAAATGAAAGTCGGGCTCGGGGCGCGCGATGACGTCAAACTGTGCCAAGCGGTGCGCGACGGCATCGGGCCGGACTTTGACTTCATGGTTGATGCAAACCACTGCTACACCACGCCAGATGCGTTTTATGTGGGCCACGCGCTCGAAGAGCTGGGTGCTTACTGGTTCGAGGAGCCGGTCGCCCCCGAAGACCATGACGGCTACCGCGAATTGCGCGCCAAATTGCAGGTCAACATCTCTGGCGGCGAAGCGGAATTCAATCGCTGGGGTTGGCGCGCCATCCTAGAGAACCGGGGCCTCGACATCGCCCAGCCAGAGGTGTGCGCCTTGGGCGGCATCTCCGAATATTTGCGGGTATTGGCACTCTGTCACGCTCATTTCACCCCGGTGATCAACCATGTCTGGGGCTCCGCCATTGCGGTCGCCACCAATCTGCAACTGCTGGCCGCCATGCCTCCGCTGCCGGGCGGCTTAAACCCACGCGAGCCTCTGTTGGAGTTCGACACAACCGATAACAAGTTTCGCGATGAACTTCTGACCACACCGCTGGACATCCAAGGTCAAATTGCCCGCTCAGGTGCCGTCGCAATACCAACCGCCCCCGGAATTGGCGTGACACCGGACCCTGAAATGTTGATACGCTACGCAAGCGACACATAACCGCAGTCGCGCTCATCCAACCGGGGTTCAAATTGGAAAACAATGCCACGAATAATCTGCGCGGTATTGCGTTGATGGCGCTTTCAATGGCGTTCTTTGCGGTGGCGGATGTGTTTATCAAACTGGCCTCCACCACCATGCCCAACGCTCAAACCACGCTGTGGCTGATGGGCGGCGGCGGCATTATCTTTGCCATCATGGCACTGCGCCAAGGCGAAGTCCTGCGCGACCACAACGCCTTCAAGCCGATCTTGCTGCTGCGCTACGCCGCTGAAATCATAGGCACTTTCTCCATCGTCATCGCATTGTCACAAGCGCCACTTTCGACGGTGGGCGCGATCATCCAAGCCACACCTCTGGCCGTCACCATGGGGGCTGTGCTGTTTTTGGGCGAACAGGTCTCCGCCCGCCAATGGATCGCAATCGCCATCGGCTTTGCAGGCGTTTTGCTGATCATCCAGCCGGGCACTGACGGGTTTCAAATCTCCACCCTGTGGGCGGTCGCCTCCATGCTTGGCCTGTCAGGTCGTGACCTCACAACCAAACGAACCCCGCCTGATATGGCCTCGTCCAAACTGGCGACCTACACCATGGCCGCAGCCGTGCCATTTGCCGTCTTGTGGTGCCTCAAAGTCGAAGGGACCGTGATGCCCTCTGACCCAAACTGGGGATATGTGGCCGCAATGATCGGGGCTGGCGCGGCAGGGTATTTACTGCTGATTGCGTCCATCCGCACCACAGACGTTTCCGTCGTCGCCCCGTTTCGCTACACAAGACTGCTGTTTCTATTGCTCCTGGGCGTCATGCTGTTTGACGAACGCCCCAGTGCTTTGGTGCTTTTGGGGGCCGCTTTGGTCGTCGGATCAGGCGTCTACACAACATGGTTGAGCCGCCGGTAGCGCACAGTCGCCCTAGGCCAGTCCTGCACCGCCCGCACAGCTCAAAACCCCGACCACATAATGCCTCGACATTGCACGACACGGCTCTTTCGCGTTTAAAGGAGATCGGAAAAGCTGATGCTGGATATACAACAAACGATGACCCTACCTGTGATCACCAATGATATGCCCGAAGCCGAAATGAATCGGATGATGCACAATGCCCGCGAGGCGTCGAAATTTCTCAAAGCCATCAGCCATGAAGGGCGCTTGATGATCCTGTGCCACCTGTCCGCCGGCGAGAAATCCGTGACCGAGCTTGAGGCATTGCTGTCAGCCCGACAGGCGGCCGTGTCCCAACAACTGGCACGGCTTCGCGCCGAGGGCTTGGTGGAGCCGCGCCGGGAAGGTAAGGCGATCTATTACCGATTGAAGGATGCACGGACCACGCAAATTCTCGAAGTGGTCTATGAGCTCTTTTGCAAAGACAGTTAAGACCTCGCGACATCACGATTTTTCTCCGCGAATTCCATTGAAGCGCCAGTGCGCCTTGCCATAGTGTTTGGCCAATGGGCGAAGATACATCCTCTCAGACCGGCCAATGGCCGAGCCTCCGCACAGCCGGGTTCAACGGGTTTCTGGTCAGTTTCTCGGATAGGTTGAACGAGCCTGCCAACCGCGCCGCTTTGGCCTTTCGCGCGGCCATTGACCGGCAGGATTGGTCAGGGATTGAGGAAACCACGACCACGCTTGTGTCCACCTATGTGCGGTTTGACCCGGCGTGGTGCGATCATCAGGGGATGGCCTCCAAGCTCACAGCGCTTTTGGCCGGTCAGGACTGGTTTGCAGCCCCTTTGCCTGAGGGCCGCAAGCTGTGGCATGTGCCCACGGTCTACGGAACCGATCTGGCCCCTCAACTTGAGGAAGCCGCAGCCATGGCCGGCGTGACGCCCAAACAGGCAACCGCATCGCTGTCGCAAAGCCGCGTGCGGGTGCAGACCATCGGATTTGCCCCCGGCCAGCCCTATCTGGGGGAATTGCCGCCCAACTGGGACATCCCCCGACAAACCGAATTGACCGCGCGCGTGCCCGTTGGCGCTTTGACCGTAGCCATTCGGCAGATCGTCTTGTTTTCAGTCTCAGCACCCACAGGCTGGCGGCATGTGGGCCAGACCGGCATTCAGTTGTTTCAGCCCGACGCGGCGGACCCGTTTACCATGCGGGTCGGCGACGAGGTGGTTTTTGCCCAGACAACCGTAGAAAAACTGGCAGCCATGCGCGACGGCGACCCGCTTGGCGGGGCCACTTGGGTGCCCTTGCCGTGAGCTGTCTCCTGCACGTTTTGAGTGCCGGGCCGGGCCTGACTGTGCAAGATCAGGGCCGCTCAGGTTACTTGGCCCTTGGGCTTTCGCGGGGCGGGGCGGCGGACCAACTTGCGCTCTGGGAAGGTGCTGCCCTTTTGCGGCAAAGCCCCACATGCGCCGCCATCGAAATGGCCGGGATGGGCGGCGAATTCGAGGCAACGCAGGACCTGCATATCGCCCTCACAGGTGCGCCCATGCGGGCCAGCATTGATGGCGCCCGGATCGTTTGGAATGCCTGTCATCTGTTGCCTCGCGGTGCGCGGCTGAGCATCGGCGCTGTGGAGCGCGGGAATTTCGGCTATTTACACCTGAGCGGCGGGATCGCAGCCGCCCCGTTTCTGGGGGCGGCCAGCGCCCATTTGACCGCCGGGATTGGCCGGGTTTTGCGCGCCGGAGATACGCTCGAAATCAGCCCCGATCAAGCCTCCGCGCGGGCCAATATAGCCCTGCCGGACAGCACATGTTTTGGGGGCGGTCAGGTGCGTATCGTGCCCAGCCTTCAAACCGATCTTTTCAGCCCCTCAGAACGGGCGCGGTTTGAGGCAACCACCTTCACCCGCGACACACGCGGCAACCGCATGGGCATGGCACTGCTGGCCCCCGGCAACGGGTTCAAGGCGGCAGCTGGTTTGAGCATCCTGTCGGAAATCATCGTGCCCGGCGACATTCAGATCACCGGTGATGGCACGCCATTTGTGTTGATGAGCGAATGCCAAACCACCGGCGGCTACCCGCGAATTGGCTCAGTCCTGCCTGCCGATTTACCGATTGTGGCCCAAGCCCAACCCGGCATGCCGCTGCAGTTCACTTTCGTCACATTGCCAGAGGCCGTAGAGATCGAGACCCGCGAACAGACCCGCAGGGATGGCCTAAGCGGCCAGCTGCGCCCGTTGATCCGCGATCCACATGCCATGGCGGACCTGTTATCATATCAACTCATCAGCGGTGCCACCGCTGGACACGATCTTTGAGGGAGACGGCACATGATCACCAGCGTCGATTTGAATGCGGATATGGGGGAAAGTTTTGGCCCTTGGGTGATGGGCCATGACGCAGACCTTCTCGACGTGGTCACATCAGCCAATATCGCCTGTGGTCAACATGCGGGCGACCCCGATGTGATGGCCGAAACCATGCGGACCGCCGTGGCTTGTGACGTGGGGATCGGGGCGCATCCGGGCTTTGCCGATCTGCAAGGATTTGGGCGGCGGCGTCAAACTCTGCCATTATCGGGCCTCAGCAATCTGGTGCAATATCAGCTTGGGGCCGCATGCGGGATCGCGCGGGCCAATGGCGGCAAGGTGCGGCATTTGAAGCTGCACGGTGCCATGGCCAATATGGCCTCGGAAGACCTTGAAATGGCACTGGCGTGTTACCGGGGCGCCCTCGCAGTGGCACCTGACATTATCATCATGGTTTTGGCCGGAACCGCCCAACAACAAGCCGTGGCCGAACTGGGATGCCAAGCCGCCTGTGAGATTTTCGCCGACCGCGCCTACAATGATGACTGCACATTGGTCGATCGCAGCCTGCCCGGCGCGGTGATTCATGACCCGGCAGAGGCCTCCGCGCGGGTGGTCGAGATGGTCAAGGCCGGAGCCATAATCTCGGCCAGCGGACGGCACATCCCCACACGCATCGATACGGTCTGCCTGCACGGCGATACCGCGCAGGCGGTAGAGATCGCACGCCACACCAAAAAGGCCCTGCACAGCGCCGGTGTATCCTTGGCCAAATTTGATGGGCAGCCCATTTAAAAAGCCTGCATATTGACCCCGGCACACCGCGCCAGAAAATCACTAGAAAAAAATGTGATTTATGGGTAACCTAAGGTAAGCGCTAAGTAAGCTATAGAAGGGATTGCTTGTGTTTGCTCCGCGAAAACGCGCGTCACCGATGCCAAAAACCATGCCCCAAAACGGGACGGTTGGCAGGCCCCATCCCTCCGCACGGCTGGCAGCGCTTCAGCGCAAAGCGAATGCGCACAATACCCCGATGCAGCGCGTGGAAGAGGAGGATTTGCTTCAAGGCAAATTGGCTCAGCGCGCCGCCCTTGACGAAGAAGAGGCGTTGCAAGGCAAAGCGCTCGGCTCTGCTGAACGATTTGCCCCCATTCAGGCCAAACCGGGGGACGGAGCTCTGCCCGAGGACTTGAAGGCCGGTGTCGAAAGCCTGTCCGGCGTGTCCATGGACGGTGTCCGCGTGCACCGAAATTCCAGCGCACCTGCATCCGTGGGCGCACATGCCTATGCACAAGGCCGCGATATCCATCTGGGCCCCGGCCAAGAGCGGCACCTGCCCCACGAGGCGTGGCATGTGGCCCAACAGGCCCAAGGGCGCGTGAAACCGACCCGACAACTGGCCGGTGTGGCGGTGAATGACGATGTGGGCTTGGAGACCGAGGCGGATGTGATGGGCGCCAAGGCCATGCAGTTTCGTGCCGTCAATCGCGCTTCGAACAGCCCTCTGAGCAACTTCGCCAACCCGGTGGATACCATTCAGATGACCCGTTGGAAATTCTACAGCGGTGTTTGGCATATGTACCCATCAGACCAAGTTGATGATGGCGACATGCCCACCCAACCTGGGAAGGAAGGTGAATACCGCGGTGAACTCCACGAACAACCCACAGGCGGGGACTATGACGACGTTGAGACACTCCCAAATGGGACAGAGATCGACTGGCCAGCGCTCACAGCTGTGCTGGACGGTTATGATCTTGGTACTGGCGCTGAGACCGTCTCGGTCAACGCTTGGAAAGAAATGCGCAAAAGATGTTCAGAAGCGATCACTCTGGCCAATAAGAGCCATCCCAACCATGGCAGTAACTTTGATAAGAAACAAAAACCGGTCCAACAGATTAAAGATTGGGCCGACCCTATTCAGGGTGATCTCAAGGTGAAGTTGTCGACATATTTTCTCAATGAATACGGCGTCTACCTTTAAACTGGGCCGAATATCCTATGGGTGAAAAAATCCCAAAATCCTTGGACGGGTATGAAACATATTCTTGCTTTTTGGCCCGATCCGTTTAACGTTTAAACACACACTTTTTTACTGTTAAATTTTTTCCACACACCAGCCGCGTATTTTGGCTTTGATCATGAGCAAGGGGATTTGCTCGCACAATGATTGATAAGGCGATACAGATTTTGGCCGACCGGCTGAACCAGCATCTCGGTGCCCGGTTCTCTGTCGATGATGACATCGTCGTGGCCTCCCCGTTGGTGGATGCCAGCGGTGGGCCTGTGGCCACGACCCGCAACCAGCTTGTGCTGTTTGTGGCCAATATCGACCAAGATACCATGCCTCGAAATTCCGAACTCAGAGCCGGTGGCGGGTCCAGCGTCACACGGGCGCAGCCCCCCCTCCACCTCAATGTTTATGTGATGATCGCGGCCAATTACGACCCGGAAAACTACACCGAAGCGCTCAAGGTTTTGTCCGGCGCGCTGCAGTATTTTCAGGCCAATCCGGTTCTGGATGCCTCCAATGCGCCAGAGTTTGGCCAGACCGGCCTTCAAAAACTGCAAATGGAGATCAGTAATCTGGGCATTGAGACCGTCGGCCACCTTTGGGGAGTGTCGGGCGGGCGGTACCTACCATCCGTGCTTTACCGCATGCGCACCGTGTCCATTGATGCCAATGCGGTCATCCGCGAGGATCTGACAATCCGCGCGCCCGCACCACAGGTGGCCCCGTCATGACCCGCTACACCCCCTATTTTCGCATCGCCATCTCCCACAGTTACTACGAACCCGGTCAGGCCGTCCCAATCACTGTAACCGCTGATGCGGACACATCGCGGTTCCTTACGCAATTTGACTGCGTGACCAAAACCCGCGCGGACGGGCTTGAGGTTTACAGCCCTCAAGATCGCTCGGATCTGGCCGCAAACGGCCCCCAAGAGCTGATTTTTGCGCTAACCGCCCAGACCCCGCAATTGCCCGGCCTGACCACACCGGAGCCGCCCAAAATCCGTGGGCCGGGCAATACCTCTTTCACCCCGGCACCTGCCAATTCGCAGCCCAAACACAGGATCGGTAACGTGCAGTTGCAGGTAACCCCCGATCTCTCCGACGGTGTGTTCGAGATCGACTTTCAGGCCATTGCCCTGCGCTGGACCTACGTGGTCATGGGCGGCGATGTCCCCGACAGCTTCCAAATCAGCGGCCCGGACCCCTACGACCCCGGCACGCCCAAGGCGGTGCTCGAATTTGACGATCTGGGCGAAACCGCTTTGGCCAATGGCAAACAGGCGCGGCGTTTTATCTCGCCGCAACCGCTGCGCCTAACGCAACACTCTCCCTACCGATTTGAGCTGTCCATGGAGAGCCGCTCGGGGGTATCGCAGAAAATATCGCCCCTGCCGGTGGCAGCAACAAACTCGGGATTATCCCGTGTCGACCAAGACCTAAGTGCAGAAATTTATGTAAATCTTTGGTGAAAGGAGGCCCCACATGGCCGTGATGAAAACCCCAGGCGTCTATATTGTTGAGAAAAGTGCATTCCCCAATTCCGTGGTTCAAGTCGCCACAGCTGTCCCTGCCTTTATCGGATATACCGAAAAAGCGCTGAACGGCAAAAAGTCACTTCACATGACGCCGCGCCGGATTTCGTCGATGGCCGAATACATCACCCATTTTGGCGGTCAGGCCCAACCTGTCTATCAGATTAAGCCGCTTAACGATCAGGATGACGATGACCTGCCAACAGCACAATATGACGCAGATGGCAGAAAATTCGCCCTGCGCCAAACCAACCCGGCCTTCTGCCTGTTTGGTGCCATGCGGCAGTTTTTTCAAAACGGCGGCGGCCCTTGCTACATTGTGTCCATCGGCGCCTACAGGGTGCTCAAGGAGGGCAGCGAGGACGAGTATGAGGATAACGTAATTGATCCCGATAAGATGAAAGACGGGATCAAGAAGCTCAAGAAAGAACAAGAACCCACAATGGTGGTCATTCCAGAGACCACGCGCTTGGATGCGGATAACTCCATTTCCGTGCAACAGGCCATGCTCAACCACTGCGGCAATGTGATGAAAAACCGCTTTGCCATTTTGGATATTCACAAGGGTCATTTGGAGCTGGACGACGAGAAAGGTGAGCCGGTCAAGGAGTTTCGCAGCGCCCTCGGGATCAACTTCCTCGACTACGGTGCGGCCTATTATCCGTGGGTCAACACGACGATCTTCCAGTCGCGGGACTTCACTTTTGACAACATTGATGACGCCAGCAAAGTCCAGTTCATCGAGCAAATGCGCGGCAGTCTTGAAGCCCCGACCGATGACGCAAAGGCGGAAATCGGGTTCGTGAACTCGCCCCAACTGATGAAACCCGGCGCACAAGTGCCCGCCGGTGCCTCAACGCCTGCGGATGTAAAATTTGAGCTGGAAAAACCTGATACGGTGATCAAGGCCGATAGCCTTGCGATCATTGATCCCGTCGATCCCGATCAGACGTTTGACGCGGACAAAAACACTCTGACCATCAAAAATGAGGGCAAATGGACCGCCGATAAGGCGAAAAATACCGTCACCTTCAAACCGGTTGCCACCTTCAAGGGCACATCGACCATTCAGCTGCAACTGGCAACAGCCCCCAAACCGGAAACCGGCGCACCTGCTGCGGGCGACTTCAAGCCTGTGAAACTCAGCCAGTCCGCGGCGATCCCCGGCCCCACCAAGGAAAATGTGGACAAGACCTTGCGGGCCATTTGTCCGCTATATGTGGAAGTGATGGACGCCATTGCCTTGCGCGAAAACGCCATGTCACCCGGTGCCACTATGGCCGGGGTCTACACGATGGTGGACAACAATCGCGGGGTTTGGAAAGCGCCTGCCAATGTCTCGGTCAATTCGGTCAGCTCACCAATGGTCAATGTGAGCCATGAAGATCAGGAGGATCTGAACGTCTCAACCACCGGCAAATCGATCAACGCGATCCGGCCGTTTGTGGGCGAAGGCACGCTTGTGTGGGGGGCGCGAACGCTGGACGGCAACTCGCTGGATTGGCGCTATATCAATGTGCGCCGCACGATGATTATGATCGAGGAATCTATCCGGCTGGCCTCCAAGGCCTATGTGTTTGAGCCCAACGTCGCCAATACATGGGTCACAATCCGCTCGATGATCGAAAACTTCCTCAATGGGATCTGGAAGCAAGGCGGTCTGGCCGGTGCTGTGCCCGAAGACGCGTTCAGTGTTCACGTCGGACTGGGTGAAACCATGACACCCGAAGATATTCTAGAGGGCATTTTACGCGTCACCGTTCTGGTCGCCGTATCACGTCCGGCTGAGTTTATCGAAGTGACCTTCCAGCAGCAGATGCAAAAATCATAAATTTACAAAATCAGGAGATAGACCATGGCAGATGATGGTTCCGCACAATCCGCAGAAGGCGTTTGGCCGCTTCCCAAGTTTCATTTCGAGGTTGACCTGGGCGGCACAAAAGTCGCGTTTCAGGAAATTTCCGGTCTCGACATGGAGACGGAGGCGATTGAATACAGGGCCGGCAACAGCCCTGTGTTCTCCAAGGTCAAAATGCCCGGCCTCAAGAAGTTCAGCAATATCACCATGAAAAAAGGCATGTTCAAAGGCGACAAGGCACTGATCGATTGGTTTGGTGAGGTGAACATGAATGTCATCACCCGCCGCGCATTGACCATTTCGCTTCTTGATGAGGCCCATGCGCCGGTGGTGACCTGGAAGGTCGCAAACGCCTTTCCTGTGAAAGTCTCGGGCACCGATTTGAAAGCCGAGGGCAATGAGGTGGCGATTGAAACCATCGAGTTGGCCCATGAAGGGCTTTCGGTCGAATACGCCTAATCGAAAGGGCTGGGCGGTGGCTGATTTCAAACTGCCGGTCGCATTCCATTTTTTGGTTGATGTGGCCGGTGCCGGTTCGGGTGCTGATGATCAATGCGCCTTTCAAGAAGTGTCCGGGCTGGAGGCTGAGATCAAGACCGAGGACGTTGTTGAGGGCGGCGAAAACCGCTTTCAACACCGACTGCCCAAAGGGGTGACGCGCTCCAATATCGTGCTCAAACGCGGGCTCGCAAAGGGCTCCAACCCGCTGGTGAAATGGTGCAAGGACGTGTTTGAAAATGACTTCTCCAAACCCATTGAACCACGCGCTGTTACCGTATCGCTCTTGGATGAAGAACATGACGCCCTGTGCACATGGTCCATTCAAAACGCCTATCCGGTGAAATGGTCTGTGGGCGGGTTTGACGCGATGAAGAACGAGATTGCCATAGAAACCATTGAACTGGCCTATACCCGCTGCAAGAGAACAATCTGATGCCCGTCGAAATAGGAAGCCTTGTGATCAAAGCCAGCTTCGGGTCCGACCCGAAGGACAGCCCGGATGGTGCAAGCGCTGAGATATCCGCCAAGATCGCCCGCACCAAACGCGAATTGCGCGCTGAGATGCACGAGATGATCCAAGAGGCACTGCGCCGCGAGAAGGAGCGCTAGATCGTGGCCAAAAAACTTGTCATCACCGCCTGCACCGTGTCGAAATCCGGCAAAGTGTCGCCCACCAAAAAATCCTTCAAGCTCCGGATCAACCCCGCCGAGTTCAAGCAAGGCTTGAGCGTGACCTATAAAGGTATCAGCGAGGAGGAAGCAAAAGTGATCGGGCGCACCGAAGCCTCGCCGACATTTGGCTATATCAACGCCGAGACGCTGGATTTTTCCTTTATCATTGATGGCACCGGCGTGGTGCCCGCGACCAAAAAAGAGAAGGTCGCCGACACGGTCGAGGAGCTGCGCCAGATCGTCTACGCCTATAACGGCAAAATCCACGAACCCAATGTGTGCCGTCTGGTCTGGGGGGACGGGTTGAAGGAATTTGAGGGCCGCCTGACCAAAATGGACGTGAATTACACTCTCTTTCGCCCCTCCGGGGAGGCATTGCGCGCCAAGGTCAGCCTCAATTTCACCAGCTTCGCCACGCAAAAAGAGGCGGCTCTTATCGCCAATAAATCCTCCCCCGACATGACCCATAAGGTGATCGTGGAGGCCGGAGATACATTACCGCTCTTATGCGAACGGATTTACAATGATCCGCTGCAATACCAATTCATCGCCCGCCGGAACCGGCTCAGCGGGTTTCGCGATCTTGTTCCGGGGACCGAACTTGAATTCCCCCCCATCAGATAGGCCAGACTAGATGCCCGACACACCGTCGCAAGATGCAGACCAGCCGGTTGAGGTTGAAATCAAAAGCAACGGCTCCGCGATCCGCTCAGAAGTGCAGATCATCGCCGTGCGCACCCGCGCCGAGGTCAACCGCGTGCCCGAAGCGGTGATTGTGATCCAGGACGGCGATGTGGCAACCTCGGAATTTCCCATCGCCGATAGCAAAGATTTCATCCCCGGCGCAGATATTGAGATCCGTGCCAGCTACGGCAGTGCCCGGTCCGCCACGATCTTCAAAGGTGTTGTGACCGCAACCCGGCTCAGGATCGACAGCGATCAGGGACCGCGCCTTGAGATCACCTGCCGCAACAAGGCTTACGTGCTGCTGAATGGGGACAGAACGGCCATTTTCAAAGACCAGACCGACAGCAATATCATCGCCAAAGTGATCGGCGACGCGGGCCTGAACTCCAAGGTTGCCAGCACCAAATTCAAACATCCCGAGTTCATCCAGATGAAGACGACCGACTGGGATTTCATCGTCGCGCGGGCGGCGGCCAACGGTCTGAACGTGACCGCTCTTGACGACACATTGGCAGTGGTCGAACCGGAGTTTTCCGCTGCGCCCAAACTGGTTGTCACCTTCGGGATGGACCTGATCTCGTTTGATGCAGAAATGTCCTCGCGGCTGCAATTCGCCGAGTATTCCCAAGCCCGGTGGGACCCGAAGGACCAAGCCATGACCCAAAGCACCGCCAAGGCCCAAAGCAACAACAAATGGGGCGATCTCAGCGCCAAAAAATTGGCCGAAGCCGCAAAGGATCGCACGCAGACAACACATGGCAGCGCCCCCATGGACACCACCTATATGGAAACCGCCATGAAGGGCCATGCAACACGGGCCGATCTGGCGGCACTGCAAGGGGTGGTGACATTTCAGGGCAATGCCCAACCGGAACTCAACGGGACTTTGAAACTCGCAGGTCTGGGCGACCGGTTCTCCGGCACCGGGATCATCTGCGGGGTTATGCACCGGATCGCTGCGGGCCAATGGACCACCCAGACGCAGTTGGGCCTGACGCTCAGCCCCGACGAAACCCATAACGGCGGCCCGCGCCACGGCCTGATGATCGGCAAGGTGGTGAAACTCGACGAAGACCCAGAAAGCCTCTACCGGATTGCGGTGAAGCTACCGGAAATCGACGGCGGCGAGACACCGGTCTGGGCGCGCCTTGGGCTCGATTATGCGACCACCGAGGCAGGTATGATGTTCCTGCCCGAAATAGACGACGAGGTGGTGATCGGGTTTTTGGACGACGCGCCCGTGTCGCCGGTTATTCTGGGCAGCTTGCACAATCCCAAAAGCGCGCAACCCAAAAACTTCACCCCGGCCCAAGAAAACAACACCAAGGTCATCGTGACCCGGTCGCAATTGAAAGTCATCTTTGACGAGGACAAGAAAGTCCTGACCCTTGAAACCCCCGGCGGCAACACGGCGGTGCTCGATGACGACGCCAAGTCGGTCACTCTGACCGATCTCAATGGCAATACGGTCGAACTTGGAACCAGCGGCATAACCCTGGAGAGTAAAAGCGATGTGACCATCAAGGCCAGCGGCAATATCGACCTGAAAGCCGGCTCCAATGTCACCCTTGGCGGCGGGCAAATCGAAGCCTCCGCCGATATGGGGTTCAAAGCCTCTGGCGGGGCGTCGGCGGAAGTGACATCGGGCGGGACCATGACTGTCAAAGGCAGTCTGGTTCAGATCAACTAGGAGAACAACAATGCCACCAGCAGCACGGCTCACAGATATGCATACCTGCCCGATGGTCACCGGCATCGTGCCCCATGTGGGCGGGCCGATTATCGGACCCGGTGTATCAACCGTGTTGGTGGGCGGCATGCCTGCGGCTGTGGTCGGCGACAATGTCACCTGCGTGGGACCACCTGCCACCATCGTCAAAGGCTCCGGCACGGTGATGATCGGGGGCAAACCGGCAGCACGTATGGGCGACAGCACGGCCCATGGCGGCACCATCGTTCTGGGGCTTCCAACCGTGATGATCGGAGGCTGATGATGGCAAAATCCGCGCCACCTGACAGCCTGTTTCTGGGCACCGGCTGGTCTTTTCCGCCCTCCTTTGACGGCCGCGACGGCCACCACCAGACCGTGAGCGGCGAGCAGGACATCATTCAAAGCCTGACAATCCTGTTTCTGACCCGGCCCGGTGAGCGGGTGATGCATCCCGATTACGGCTGTGCTCTGCGCGATCTGGTGTTTGAACCCATGAACGACGAAACCGTGGCCGCGATCAAAAGCACTATCAGACGCGCGGTGGTGTTTTTTGAGCCGCGCATTGACCTGCTCAACATTGATGTGAACGAGACCGACTGGATCAATGGCTGGCTGTCGATCCAGCTTGAATATGAGGTGCGCAGCACCAATTCGCGCCACAATATCGTGCTGCCCTTCTACCAATCCGAGGGCACGCTATTGGCCGACATCCCCTCAATGATCCTCGAATAACACTCACGGAATAGGCAGATCTCTGGACTGCGCCCGTCTGAAAATCAGATAGAGCAGGACCGTCACAACCAGCGCCGCAAGCGCATATAACTGCGCCCAGGCAGAACACAGAGCGATCAGCACAAGGATCACAAAGACCGCAAGGAACAAGAACCGGACCACCACAATGGCGCTGGCAACCCACCGCGAGAACATGCCGAAAAACAAGATCGCAGCAACCACTGCGGCCAACAGACCTGCGGCCACAAACAGCGCATTGCGGTTGGGACAAATATAGGTGCAGAGCTTTGACAACCCCCGGTCCGTGGCCACAAACAACTCATAAAACCATTGCGACACAGCACTGTCAGGGTCCGAGGCCAAATACCCAAACACGCCTGCATCGTAAAAATGAAACCCAAGCTCATAGTCGATCGTGGCGACAAACTCCTCATATTGTTCATCGGGCACAGTGGCCCCCGCAATTGGGATCGGCCAAAAGCCTACGCCGCCGAAACTGTCGTTGAAATACACCAGATCATCAAAGAACTGACCAAACGCGTTGAGGTCTTTGGGCCGCCCGTCCCGCCCCTCGCGCGCAAGGGCCTGATTGCCCCCCGGCGACAGGACCGGAATGACCTTGCGAAACAAATCCCGCCTGTTCTCGCCGCGAAACTCCCGCGTGGCCTCTATGCGCGAGCGCAGAACTTTCTTGGCATCGGTGGTCGGACGCTCCAGAAATACCAAGATCAGATTGACCGGCGCCACCTCCATATAGATTTGCGCATCACCCGGCTCCGCGCCGTCACCCTCCGCCTCCCTCTCCTGAACACCAGAACTGCCCTCCTTGGGCACTAACAATGGCGCGATCCGCTCAAATATTTTGGCATTGGCCGTTGCTTCGCTGAGGTCGAGATCAAATGCCAGATTAACGTCCTGACCTTTGCGCAACGCCCGCTTGAGCACGGTCACGAAACTGCGCAATCCCTCAAAAAGATCGGTCTTAGCGGCCGCCGCCTCATCATAGCCGTCCACAACGATCGTCACCCCGTCGGGAACACTGCTATAGGTCGCATCCAGCCGCGAGAACGGACCGCCAACAATAGAGACATTCAGCTCCGCGGCCACTTCTCGGGCCAATGCAGCCGCCGTCGCACTGGTCCAATCCTGCCACCCGGACAGGCGCACATAAAGATCAGCCTCAACCTCAAACCGGTGCGCCTGACTGACAAAACGGGCCGCCGCATCTTGCCAAAGCTGGTCATAAATCACCCCGTCCGAGGTCACCTCAAGGCCGTCAAATGCGATCCGGTCAACCAAGCCGAAATCAATTTTTGGCAGGGCTTCGCGCTCCTCGTCTGTTGGCGCATCAGCAGCCGGATCAGTTTTCTCAGGGAACAGCCAAAACGGCACAACACCGTAAATCAGCCCGTTTTCCAACCGACTGCCCGAGCAATTGCAATCTTGCGCCACCGCCTCGAACCAACGCGCTTTGTTGATGCCCGGCGGATTAACAAGCGAGGCATCAATCAGCGCGGCCACCTGATTATCCGTGATCTCAGAGGCTTGTTTTGCAACCGTTGACGGGGCTCTAAGGGCATCACTCAACAGGCCTTTTTCGGGATATATAACACCAGACAACGCAGCCAAATGATCGGCCAGATTGCTCAAATCCACCTGACCGGAAATGGTCGAGCTGGCCAGATTTGCAATCAACCCATCGGTGATCTGAAACTGCTGAGCAACCACATCGTCAATCAACTGCTTGGCCCGTAACAGTTCGGCTTCTATCTCTTTTGCGCGCACATCGGAAAGCTGCTCCATCACCCGGACCTTGATCAGATCGCGGCTTTCCACCTCAAAATATGCGCCATTAGAAATCTTCTCGACAATGGCCGCATTGGTTTCCTGAGCAGCCAGCGCTTGCACCGAAAAATCGGTGATCGCAAAGCGCTTAGCACTCTGGTCAGGATCGCGCGGCTCAATCGCATCAAAGGGCTGATCGACAACGGGCGTTACATCCTCAGCCGAAGCCGCAGCAATATCCGCCGCCGCCGCATAATCGGCGGTAACCGCCTGTGTAATATGATCTTTAAAAACCAGAAATAGCTTCTCTGACAAGGCAGGCTGGGCTGAGACGATGCCCAAAAACGGCTCCAAAAGTGCGGCGGCATCGCGCACGGCCGCGTCGGTTTTGGCACGGGTCAACCCCTCAGGGGGGACGGTGAAACTGCTGGTCACAGCACCATCGTGTTCGACCAAAGCGGCCACAAGCTCTGCGTTACACGACCCTTGGGTCAGACCCATACTCTGGGTGATTGCCGCGACAATAGCGGATTTGGACGCAAAAAACTCCTCCTTCAAAGGCTCCAGCTCTGCGGCAATGTCAGGCCCGTCCTCACCCGGCTCCGGCTCGGTCAGCCGGTAATAGGCGAACCGCCCCGGCGTCGCCGATTGCGGCCGCGTGCATTCAGCAGGCGCGGTAGCAGCACCCCCTTGAGGCGAAGTTGTCGGGGTCAGGGTGGTCTTGGGCACCCCCGCCACCTGCAAAGGCGCATAATCGGCCAGCAGCGCCAAAGTGGTTCCCGGCAACCCCATCAGCCGCAAAAAACGCGGTGCCGGGTCCAGCTTCATCCATGTCTCAAACGGCGCCGAGCCAAGTATCTCCAGCGCGCCGGCATATTGCCCTTCGATATCCCCAAGCCGCTCCATGGCCAACAAGAATTGCGCCGTGGTTTTAGCGCCGGGATAAAGTGCGCAAATGGCCGATAATTTGGCCGCGTCCTCTTGGGTTTGCACATCCGCCAGCATCGGATCAGCCGCCACAAGCGCATCGCGCGCGGCAGCGATGGCCGCTCTGGCCTCGGCTGATTTGGCAGCCAAAGCGGGCGGAATATCCGTGCAAGTGCGCTGGTCATTGGCGTAAAAATCGTTGATCTGCGCGACTTTCATCGCAGTAGATCCCGCAAGCGCCACAAAATCCCGATTAAAGCCGCCAAACCCCGCATTGGGAAAACCGGGGCTGGCGATCTCAGCGATCCATGTGGGCGCATCTTGGCTCAAACGCCCGTATTCAAGCGCCAACGCCACGTAATTTGCACCCGATTGCTCCGATGGGACCATGGGGGCCTGCGCACACAGCTTTTGCAAAGCCGCCACCGTATCAGCGCCCAAACTCTCCCCGTCCGGGGCCAAAATAGTGCCCAGTCCGTCGCGCATGGTTTTCACGTCTGCCGGACCAACCTGCCCGGTATTTGCCCGCGAGATACTGGCGCAGGTGAATTCTTGCGCCTGCGCGGGCAACGCCGCCAGCCAACAAAACAACGCGACAAAAGCAGCCGTGAGATATTTGGGTATCATGGTGTGCGACCCTCTTTACGGAATTCAAAGGCGATGCCTGACAGTAAATCTTTTTGACCAACCTGCGCCGCACCGCGCCGCAACGCGCTCACCGTGGCAAACCGCACCACGTTGACGATGGCACCACCGACCAGCTCGTAGTTTTGGGCCAAGGCGTGAAGATCAACCGTGTCGTCGCGCGGAACCGGTGTGCCGTTGGGCCCGGACCCCGACAGCGCCGCCGTCCACAATTGCAACCGCGCCCCCTGATCGGGCTTGACGAAACCCACCAAAGACTGGAACCGCCGGGAAAAAGCGTCATCGATATTGCTGCGCAAATTGGTCGCCAAAATAGTGACCGCCGAACACATCTCGATGCGTTGCAACAGATACGACACTTCTTGATTGGCATATCTGTCATTGACCGACCCGCCGGAGGTGCGTTTGGCAAAAAGCGCATCGGCCTCGTCAAAGAACAAAATCCAGCTGCGCCGCTCGGCCTCGTCGAACACCCGCGACAGGTTCTTCTCCGTCTCGCCGATATATTTGGAAACGGTTTTGGACAGATCAATCCGGTAAACATCCCGGCCCGTGCGCTGCCCCAAAATTGTGGCGGTCAAGGTCTTACCTGTGCCCGGCGGCCCGTAAAACAGGACCCGGTATCCAGGCGACAAACGTGCGCGCAACCCCCAGTCATCAAGGATCATAGGCTCGTGCTTGATCCATGCCTCGATATGTTCGATCTGGTCCATAACCTGTCTGGGCAACACAAGATCGTCTGCGGTCATCGCAGTAGACAAATATTGAGCGGGAAAATCCGGCGCGAAATTGGGCCGCGCCATCACCCCGGTCAGGATCTTGTGCACAGTGTCATCGCGCATCGCCAAAATGCCGCCGAACACGCCCTTGCTGGCCCCCTCCGGCTCGATATGCACAAGATGACTGCTGATCAAAGGCGCATCGGGGCTGAACATCGGCGCATGGGCTGATCGTGCCGCCATATCGCACCCGGCAATCACAAAAAGCGCTGTCTCAACGGTGGGGATAAAGCCCGGAAAATGCGGCTGTGTGACGCCGCCAAACTCGGTGAAGGGCCGCTTGAGAGACGCGTTTTGCAGCAAAAACGGATCAAGAAGAGACGGCTGCACATGGGCGGCCAACCCAAGGCCAAGCGCGATCCGTGGCCCCGGCCCTTCCAGACCATGGGCGCGGATCAACTGGCCCAAAACGCTTTGCGCGTCCAATACCGGCGGGGCGGGCAATTCAGCCACCGGTTTGGCCTCGAAAAACTCGGCAATGCGTTGATCGATGGCCGCGGCCAACCATGCCATCTCCTCGGCGATGGTGCCCGCGTTCAAAGCGCGCGTGTCATCCGCCATGACCACTCCTCCACGCCACATGCAGCGGCGCCGGCATCCAGCCAAACTTGATCACCGAAAACGACCACGGCAGCTTTTCAAGCAGAATATCGAGGGTTTTAGGCGCGACCTTCAGGCTGTGCACACCGCCCTCTTCGGATAAAACACCATCACGCCTCAAAAACGCCTCGCGCACCCCATCCACAGATGTTTTCCCAAGCGCCGACCAATGCCCAAGAAAGGCGCTCAGCATCGATTGAACCAACTCGGCCTCTTGGTCCGTGATCTCTTGCGGAGATATCTCGACCCCCTGAGGCACACCGCAAAGCAGCCGTTCCAGCGGCATCGGTTGGCCTTGCCCCTCCGCATGGCCAAGAGCCGCGTAATTCAGCAGACACACCGCCTTCATTTGCGCCTGTGGCCCCGCAAACGCCCCGTCATGGGTCAGTTGCAGCTCCCCAAACAGTCGCGGCACAAACGGGTTGAGAAGCGTAAGCCCAGAGGTCTGGGTCAGCAGCACCTCTCCGGGCTCCGGCTTAGCATTCTTGAGGTCTTGCGGGATGCGCGACAACTCCGCCAGCGCTTGCGCCACCGAAGGTGTGGCCGGGGCCTGCGGCGCTTGCTTGGGATCGCTGAGGCGGCCGGACAACACGCGGGCAAGGTCGCGGGCCGCATCGGCATTGCCCGCAAAAAACACCAAAGCCTGCTGGATCAATCCAGCGGTCCCACCCGTGGGCGGCAGGTGATCAAAGGCCAAAAGCAGCCGAAACCATGCCAGAAGATTGCGCGGGTCCGACCTAGGTGCAAGAACCTGCTCCAACACATCAAGCGCGGCCCCCGCATGGGGCGTCGCGGCAGGTCTGACGGCATCCAAAAACCGATCCAGTTGCGCTCGGGTCAAAAGCCCCGAAAGGCGCGCGCTGCGTGCAGGCCCGGTGGTTTTGTCGGCCAAAAGTGCCGCGACCTGCCCCTTGTATTTGGCCAGGGCGAGGGGCAAGGGCACGTCCGGCGGCCATGCGTGGCCCGCCCCATCAAGCAGGTCGGTCAGATAGCTCAGCGGGTCATCCGCGCGCGGCTTTTGCGGCTTCGACCCCTGCGCGGCAAGCGCCTCAATATCCACCGCCTCACCGGCCCGAATGGCCGCAATCACAGCCGCCAAAAAATGATCCGGCGCCCGCGCGGACTGCATGGCCTCTAGAACAGCCTCAACCAAGGGCGGCTCTTGATCGTCATCCGGGAACAAGCCACGCAGCTCTGCGATAAGGTCACGGGGCTGAGACTGAGGCGGCCCCTGCGCGGCA
>CAKZTM010000106.1 GCA_937920555.1 uncultured Paracoccaceae bacterium
TTTTTGATGCGCCTCAGAATGAGAGAACAAAGACGTTTTTGGGCCAGATCCTGCAACACTGATCCGGCCCATCTGGCGAGAAGTTACCCGGTGCGAGAACGCGGGCGCTTTGCCAAACGATCAATTGTGATGGAAACGCTACGGATGCCGGTGTGGAGGGCTCCAACCCAACAAAAGCGCCAGCCCGGTCACGCGGGACGCGTGCCTTTGGCACGGAACGGGCGTTGGCAAAGCCAATCTGGCCCGGCGGCTTCGCTCTTGATTCCGGTCTGAATGCACTGAATGAAAGTCGGGACAGAGCCAAGGAGCCGTCATGCCAAGGCTTGACCTTGGCATCCAGTCAGAGAGCCCTGCGACAAGTCTGGGCGAACGAACGACGGCTTTGAGCTAAAAGCGGACGCTCCGTTTTCTTGCAGACACAATTGCGCCATCCAACGTCAAATGCGAAACTAGCCAGACAGAGGAACACGGGAAATTCAGTTTGGGCAAGCAAGACGCGGAGACATGGAATCGAATTCGAGAGTTTGTGCGAGGCGATACTACCGTCGAGGAGTTCGAATATTGGATCTACCAATCGCAAGAAATCGAGGCGTTATTAGAGCCAGAAGATTATCTCATGATCATCTCAGCTGACTATTCCGACTATCGACAGGTTTACGAATTGAAAAGTGTACTTTCTCGTATCCTGCCCGAGTTGCAAGATACCACATGCCTTTGCAGCAAGATGTTAAATTTGGCTGATATTGGAATATTCGAGGCGCAGCGAATTTTGGACCTTCAATCCGAATTGAAACGTTATGGACCATCGAAATGGTGGCTTTCCTGCAGACGCTGCAACGAATGTGAACAAACTTGGCTCGTGGGTGAAGAGGCCCGAATAAACGATGTGATTTTCTTCAAGCGTATCGATCAAGATACGACTTCTAAAATCGTTAAGTCCTACACTTGGCCAAATTTGTTTATGACATACGAAGAACTCCTAAGACTGGGGAAAACCCGAGGGCGCAGTGTATGGTATGAAGACCCAGAAAACTCAATGGAACTTATATACACAATTATCGATATTGCCAAAGAGAGACCGGATATACACGCATATGAATTTACTGAATTTCTGCCGATCGATATTCAAACGGCTAACGCTCTTGCTCTTCGGGCGATAGACGAAAGTGGCGTGTTTATTCAAGTGGTCAAGAATTGATGCGCAGACTGCTACAAATGTCCGTTTTGTTCTCCCCAAGCTGCCAAACGAGCGTCCGACCGGGGGCGGTTAATAGGCGCGAAGCGCCCCGCTCGTCGTACCATAGGCACGCATCTTGCGTGATGGACGGGCGGGCGCTCGAATTCACGCGATGAGTTTCGCTGCGCTCAACCGCGTTGAATTCATCATTCTTTAGCAATCTCAATGACGGCTTCGCTCCCTCAAACGGCTCTTCGGGTTTACCTGTGGGGCTTACTCAAAGATGCCTTTGAATGTGTGGATGCACTCTTTGAAGCCCTCTTTGAACGTACCGCCGTCGGGTCGGTACACAGATTCCAGCGAGATCACCCCGTCATAGCTATCAGCGCGCAAAGCCTGGGCCAGCGGGTGGAGCATCGGGGCCAATTGCCCTTCGCCCAGCACTTTGATCTGCAAATGTGCGCGCGGTGTATCGACGATCACATCCTTGATGTGGATATGGCCGATATAGCCCTCGCGCAGTTCCATATAACCGTCTGGATAGGCTGTCTCATGGGCCCAGCAATTATTGGCCGGATCCCACAGCACCCGCAAAATGTCTTTGGCATCCAGATCATCGATGAGGCGGCGGGCGGTATAGCTGGAATTGACCATGGTGCCGTTTCCGGTCTCGACCACCAGCTGCATCCCTTCTGCGCGGGCCAGATCGACCGCCGGTGCCAGCAGGTCCAGTTGCGCGTCCCATGCGCCATGCGCGACGTTCCATTTCTCGGCCCCGTGGGAGCCCCAGAGGATCGCCTCTTTCTTGCCGGTCATGATGCGCACCAGCGGGCATTTGAGGTCTTGGGCCATCTCGATGCAGCGTTTGAGCGCGTCCATGTGCATCCGGTGAACCGGCGATCCGGGTTTGGTTGCCGCCACGCTCATGCCTGCAAAGAGATGTCGGGAAATGCAGGACACAGATTTATCATGGGCATGCAAAAGCTGGCGGGTCCGGCGCATCTGCGAGATGCTCAGATCGCCCACTTCCTTGTCGTCGATATATTGCAATTCGGCATATTCCAGATCGTAGTCGTTCATGACCCCGATCGCTTCGGCCAGATCGCGGGAAATCCCGTCGGTGATCACCCCCAGTTTCATGCCCGCAGCCCTGCGCCTACGATCTCTTCGATCAGTTGGGCCACCACTTGGTTGTCGCCGTCGGGGTGTTTGGTTTTGCCGGCCTGAAACAGTTGCATGGCGGTGGAGGCGGTGAACAGGGGCACGCCGTTGCGTTGTGCCAGTGCCATGGAGATGGTCAGGTCTTTGTACATGGTGTCGATATGGGAGCCGGTATGGGTGAAGCGGCCTTGGATGATATTTTCAAGTGCGCCCGTGGCGATGCCGCAACCGGCCGCGGAGGTGGACACGACATCCAGGAGCGCGTCTGCGTCCACGCCCGCTTTGGCCGCAAGTGCTGAGGCTTCATAGGTGGCGGTAAAGATGGAGCCGATCAACGATTGCAGGCAGGCTTTGACGGTTTGGCCTTGGCCTATGTTGGTGCCGACTTTGTGGATCGTGCGTGACACCGCCTCCATGGGCGCGCGTGCAGCTTGCATGGCCGCGTCCGTGCCTGCGGCCATCAATGTGAGTGTGCCGCCCTGTGCGCCGGGGCGGCCGCCGCTGACCGGCGTGTCGATCAGGTGGTAGCCCGAGCCGGTGAGGTCGCGGGCGATGTCTTCCGCCTCATGGGTGTGGATGGTGGCCGAGATCAAGATGACGGCGCCTTTGGCGAGGGTTTGGCTCAGCCCCATTGGCCCAAAGATCACATCGCGGACCTGATCGCCGTTCATCACCATGATAAAGACCGCATCGGCGCCTGTGGCCACGTCGCTTGCACTGGTGCAGGGGACGCCACCCATTTTGGCATGGGCGTCCACTTTTTGCGCGATCAGGTCATGGCCGCGTGTCTCAAACCCGGCCTTGATCAGATTTTTGGCGAGCCCTGAGCCCATATTGCCTAGACCAATGACACCAACTGTTTTCATCGTCTTGCTCCAAGGTCATCCTACATTGGCATTGGATATTGTCTGCGTATCTCTTGAATGCCGTCCAGCAGCTCTTGTGTCAAAACCAAATCAGCGGCACCCAGATTGGTCTTGAGTTGCTCTAGATTTGTGGCCCCGATGATAACCGAGCCGGTGAACGGGCGGGAGGCACAAAAGGCGATGGCCATCTGCGCGGGATCCAGCCCGTGATCTTGTGCCAGCGCGCTATAGGCGGCCACAGCGGCGGTGCTTTGCGGGGTGACGCGTTTGTTGAGATCCGGCTGCATGTCGCGTCGGCTGCCTTTGGGGATGTCGCCAGAGAGGAATTTGCCCGACAAAAGCCCGGCGGCCAGTGGCGACCATGCCAGCAGGCTGACATCCTCGTGGTGGCACAATTCGGCAAAATCCAAGTCGAAATGGCGGCACAGTAGCGAGTATTCATTTTGCATGGAGATCGGCACCGGCAAGCCTTCGCTTTCGGCCATAAAGATAAATTGCGCCGTGCCCCAGACGGTTTCGTTGGACAGGCCAAACTCGCGAATTTTGCCTTCGGTTTTCAGCGCTTGGATAGTTTCGAGCAGGTCGGTCAGGTGGTCGTCCATGTCGCCTTTGGTTTGGCGGGTCGGGTCATAATCCCAGTTGTTGCGCATATGGTAAGAGCCGCGATTGGACCAGTGCAGTTGGTAGAGGTCGATATAGTCGGTCTGGAGCCTTTGCAGATTGCCCTCGATGGCGCGCCGGATCGCGGGGCCGCTCAACTTCTCGCCGCCGCGCACCCGTTCGGGGCCCGGACCTGTGGCTTTACTGGCAAGGATGATCTTGTCGCGATTGCCCGGCTTGATCAGCCATGTGCCGATGATTTCCTCGGTGGCGCCCACATTTTTGGCGGTGCCGGGCGTGGTCGGATAAAGCTCGGCCGTATCGATAAAGTTCACCCCGGCGGCCACGGCCATATCGATCTGGGCATGGCCTTCGGTTTCAGTGTTTTGCGAGCCCCAGGTCATGGAGCCAAGGCACAGGCTGCTGACGTTGAGTTCGCTGCGGCCTAGTTTTCTGTAGTCCATGTGGCGTCTCCCGTGGGGCATTTACCGGGATTTTCTATCTGCCCGCAGGCGGAGCGCAAGGTCAAACGACGTCTTTAGCGGGATATGGACAGCCCGCCCGAGGAGAAACTGTTGCCGTTGCCTGATATGGCCGGGCCGGAGGAGAATGTCCGCGTGGTGACGTTGCCCGTGCGGGTTTGGGTTTTGACAATCCCGGAGGCGGGCAGGGTGCGGGCAACCGGCAGCGGGCAGTTTTCCAGTTTGGCAAATTGCAGCCGTGCGGTGCCGTCAGCGGGATCACCGATGACGTTCACACACATATAGCGGGCGTCCGGGTGCAGCGTGTCGGTCTTTTTGAGGGCCACTGTCAGTGGCTCTGAGCGGCCCAGCTGGACGGTGATCTTTTGTGCGCCAGAGGCATCCGGCTGGCGTTGCACGATTTGTGCGCGCTGGTAGTTGGCGACCCCGAAGCCGGTCAGGAATGTACCGCGCCCGATGGCGAAAACCGCAAGCAGGCCCAAGCATATGGCCAGTGAGATCAAGATCGGCAGCGGTTTCAAGGTCAGTCTCCGTTCAGGTTCGGGGTCTGTTGAGCACACTTGGCAGGGCATTTTTAGGGCGCTTTAGGGGCTAAAAAGCGGAAAGGTCAGCCTGTTGGGGGCTGACCTAAACCTTGCGGGCACAATGAATTTCTAGTCTGCTAACGGTGGGGGCCGGATGGTGCACTTGTGCGTGTGGTGTGGGGAATGCACCACCCGGTTGGTCCCAATTAGCTTGGCTGTCACGCCAAGTAGCAAAGAGGTGTGTCTTTCGTCTGTGTAACGCGACAAGGATGAATAAAGTGTTCAAATGTGGTCGGAATATGGCACTGCCTTAAGGTCGGCACATATCCGCCTGTTTTTAAACGAAATAACCCGATTTTGGTGTGAAATGGGGGTGTAAAAAAGGCGATGGTACATTTGCACCATCGCCGTGTAAGTGTCAGATGTTATTGTATAATTTAGCGGTCGCCGCTAACGTCCCGAATATTGTCAATCCAGATATTTTGGGGTGCGGGCAGCCGCATGAGACGGTGAATTTGCCGGACCATTTCGATTGTAACCGGGGTTGATGCTGCGGTTTCCAGTGCGTCGCGGGCCAAAAACTTATGTTTTTCCATCTTTTGTCTCAGCTCGGCCAGAGTGGTCGCGGCGGTGTTAAACGCCTCGATCGTTTTGGCTTGCGCGTCGAGGGCTTTAAGTTCGCGGGTCGCGGCGGCCAGCTTTTTGCGGGTCGCGCTGATATGGCCCAAAATTTCCGGGTTTTCGCCGCCTGTCGCATTGGAGGCGGTCTGCCATTCTTTCAGCTCAATCGCCAAGCGGTCCTTTTCAGCCGCTTGGCTGACGATTTGCAGGTCGATTTTGGACAGATCAAGATCCGGTTTGGACAGAGATGACATCTTGGCGCGGGTCTCACTTACGCGTTTTTCAAGCAGCGCGTAGGTTTGCGCCGCCTCGAAATAGGCGCTGAGGTCATCAAACCGTGCGGCGTTGGTGCGGGCGGTTGTGGTTGCGTCCAAATAGGCCACAGCGGCGTTGATCTGTGCATCATTGATAGGGGGGGTATTGGCGGTTTGAGCGGCGGCACCAAACCCGGTGCTTGCGACCACAAGAATTGCCAGTGCAGAAATGTTCCCCACGCTTTTAAAAGCTCTCATCCAAAAATACTCCGTTTAAACAATAAACCTGACGGCGCGACTCACCTTGCGCAGTGGTATGTCAGGAAATCTTAAGAGAGCGCAAAATTGGGGCGCAAAAATGGGCAATTTTGGATGATTGCGAGACGATTTTGAGAAGTCACGCGCCGGTCAGATGTCCAATTCCTCAACAAACCGGGCGTTTTCCTGAATATAGTCAAAGCGCAATTCGGGCTTTTTGCCCATCAGACGCTCCACCAGATCGCCGGTCTCGCCGGGTTCATCCTCGTCGATTTGCACTTGGATGAGGCTGCGTGTTTCGGGGTCCATAGTGGTTTCTTTAAGGTCATTTGCGTTCATTTCGCCCAGACCTTTGAAGCGGGACACGTCGATTTTGGACCGTCCGCCAAGACCGTTTTCCAAATGGCGGTTCTTCTCGGCCTCGTCCATGCAATAGACCCGTTTGGCCCCTTGGGTGATCCGAAACAGCGGCGGTTGAGCAAGGTAGAGGTGGCCATTATCGATCAGCGGGCGCATCTGGGTGAAGAAAAAGGTCATCAAAAGCGCGGAAATATGCGCCCCGTCCACATCCGCGTCGGTCATGATGATGACCTTGTCATAGCGCAGGTCGGAAATGTCGAATTTGGAGCCAGTGGCCACGCCAAGCGCTTGAGACAGATCAGAGAGTTCCTGATTTGAATTCAGCTTGTTGGAGGCGGCCCCCAGCACGTTGAGGATTTTGCCGCGCAAGGGCAGCAACGCCTGGGTCTTGCGGTTGCGGGCCATTTTGGCCGAGCCGCCGGCGCTGTCGCCCTCGACGATGAAAAGTTCGGTGCCTTCGCGGGCACTTTGCGAGCAATCGACCAGTTTGCCGGGCAGACGCAGCTTTTTGGTGGCAGATTTACGCGCGGTCTCTTTTTCCTGCCGACGCTTGATGCGCTCTTCGGCCTTCAAGATCAGATAATCGAGAATGGCGCCCGCGGATTTGGTGTCATTGGCCAGCCAATTGTCGAAACTGTCGCGCACGGAGTTTTCCACCAGACGCTGCGCCTCTGTGGTGGCCAGCCGGTCTTTGGTTTGGCCGACGAATTCAGGCTCGCGGATAAACACCGAGATCATGGCACAGCCGCCGGACATCACGTCCTCGCGGGTGATCTGGGTGGCTTTTTTGTTGCTGGCCAACTCGCCGTAGGCCTTGATGCCCTTGAGGATGGCGGCCCAAAAGCCGGTCTCGTGGGTGCCGCCTTCGGGCGTGGGCACAGTGTTACAGTAAGATTGCATGAAGCCGTCGCGCGACGGGGTCCAGTTGATCGCCCATTCGGCCTTGCCGGGCAGTCCGAACTTTTTGGTAAAGTCCATTTCGCCTGCAAAGGGTGCGTCGGAGTAGGTGTTGGCGGTACTCAGCGTCTCATTGAGGTAATCGGCAAGCCCGCCGGGGAATTTGAATGTGGCCTCGGTGGGCGTCTCACCATCGTCAATTTCGGTCTTCCAGCGGATTTCCACACCGGAGAACAGATAGGCCTTGGAGCGGGCCATTTTGAACAGCCGGGACGGCTTCAGCTTGAGGGAGCCAAAAATCTCAGGATCGGGATGGAAGGTGACTTTGGTGCCGCGCCGGTTGGGGGCGTCGCCAATGCGCGCCAGTGGGGCTTGCGGGATGCCTTTGGAGAACTCCATCATGTAGAGCTCTTTTTTGCGGGCCACCTCGACGCGAAGATGATCGGACAGCGCGTTGACCACCGAGGAGCCAACCCCGTGCAGGCCGCCTGAGGTCTGATAGCTGTCGCCGGAAAACTTACCGCCTGCATTCAGCGTGCAAAAGATAATCTCAAGGGCGGATTTTGTCGGGTCTTTGGGATGCGGGTCGGTGGGAATGCCGCGGCCATTATCTTTGATCGAGACATGGCCATTATCGTGCAGTTCCACCTCGATCCAACTGGCGTGACCGGCCACGGCTTCGTCCATGGAATTGTCGATGATCTCGGCCACCATATGGTGCAGCGCCCGGTCGTCCTTGCCGCCGATATACATGCCGGGGCGCAGGCGCACATGTTCCATATCCTCCAAGACTTCGATGGAGGAGGCGTTATAGTCTTTCGTGGCTTGCTCTTCATTAAAGAGGTCGTTGGGGGTGGCCATTAGGCTCTTGTCTCCCGAATCTGCTCAAATCACAGACTACAGTGAATTCAGCGCCAAGGCTACTTCATCACGCCGTAAAGGCGCGATTTTTTGGGGCACCGTTTTTAGCTTTCAAGGGCGCGTCATCCAAGTTTGCATGTGTGTTGCTGCACTGCAATATATTTGACGCGGGTAAACTCTTAAGTGGATGAAATATGACAATAATTTTTTGTGATTAAAAAGGCGGGATATTTCTTTGTTTTTCCCACTAACCGTTTGCGGGCAGCAGGCCCAGATGACTGCAACCCGTAGCAAATCATGTTGCTGCGATAACAAAGGAAGTAGAGATGAGCACCAATATCACAAACATTCTGGCCGCATCAGGAATTGCTCTGGTTGCAGCATTCCCTGCATTCGCCCAGTCTTTGAACAATCCTGATCCGGTCCAAGACCGTGTTGACGACATCATTGAGAGCACCGAAGACGCGCTTGTGCAGTCGGACGACGACAATCGCTTTGCGAACCCCACCTTCCAGCGCGGCTGGCGTGGTAGTGTTTACGCGTCTGTTGATGTGAAGACCGGTAATTCGGACACTGCGGACGTGTCGGTTGGCTCGAAAGTGACCAACAGCAATGGCCCGTGGAACCAGACGATTAATCTGGCCTATGAATACGGCGAGGCGGGCGGCGCCACATCCAAGAACGAGATTTATTCGCTCTATGATGTTAATCGCAACTTCACAGACCGTGTCTATGGTTACGCGTTGCTGCGCGGCGAGCGTGATTTCCAAAACGACACTGGCGAGGTCTTCTTGGGCTTTGGTCCGGGATACCGGATCTTTAACCAGTCCGATCTTGCGTGGCGGGTTCAGGCCGGTCCTGGCTACCGGGTCAGCACCCAAGGTTTGGGTGTGCCAGATTTCGACGAAGCTGGTGTAAGCGCGTCTTCGCGGCTTTTCTACAAGTTTAGCGACAACGTGACACTCACCAATGACACTGACGTGATCTTTTCGAGCAACAGCACGCTGGTCACAAACGATCTTGGTCTGAATGTCGCGCTGACCGGTCCGATGAGCATGCGGGTTGGTTTGCGTACAGATTACGACAGCAATCCTGCTGCGGGTCTGTCCAAGACTGATAACACAACCGGCATTGCGTTGGTTTATTCTTTCTGAGCGGATGACTTAAGGTGCACCCGCACATGAAGAGAAAAGGGGGGCTTTTGCCTCCCTTTTTTTGTGGGTGCTGGCGGGGAGGCCGGGTAGGCAACGCAGTCACTGGCCGGGGACGCAAATGGACATGGGGAGCATTGACCGACATGGTCACGGGGGCATGATGGCGGTTTTGTTGTGCGGGGGCACTTCACAGCTTTGCGTGGTCGCGGAACATTGCCGTTTGGATATCGGCGGGTTTTGTCTACAGTGACCTGAGTGGTGCACACCAAGGAGGACATTATGGAAAAAGTGGCGGGAATTGGCGGAGTGTTTTTTCGCAGTCGTGACCCTTTGCGTTTGGCCCAGTGGTATAGCGAGAATTTAGGGGTGGATCCGGTGCCCTCTGACTATGACACCCCCGCTTGGGAGACGCAGGCGGGCGCCACGGTTTTTGCTCCATTTGCCCATGATACAAGCTATTTTGACCGGCCTGAGCAGCAGTTCATGGTCAATTTCCGGGTGGGTGATTTGGATAAGATGGTGGCGCAATTAGGGGCGGCGGACATTGCGGTCAAGGTTGACCCGGAGCGCCATCCCAATGGCCGGTTCGCACGGCTTCACGATCCCGAAGGCAACCCCATTGAGCTGTGGGAGCCCGCATAGCGCCCGCGCGGGTTCAAACGCCGCCGGTTTTGTGAGCGGACAGACATATTTGGTAACATTAGGTGGAGCGGCACCAGAGCTTTGCGGGCGTTTGGGCCGTTGCCCGGCGCATTGTACAGTTTTGAGGCGTTGAAGCGGCGCATCCGGTGGGGTAGTCCGGCAGTATGACGCAGATTGTGCCACCTCAAGCGGACCCATCATGGAATGGGCATATTCGCGCAACTTTACGGTTGGGCCTGCCGCTGATCGGCTCGCAATTGGCTTTTATCGGTTTGGGGGTCACTGACACGATCATGTTGGGCTGGTTGGGGGTGGAGCCCTTGGCCGCGGGTGTTTTGGGCACGCAGCTTTTCTTTTTGATCATGATTGCCGGGTCCGGCATGGCCAATGCGGTCTCACCGATTGTGGCCAATGCGATGGGGGCGGGTGATCCCAGAGCGGTGCGCCGTTCGGTGCGCATGGCGCTTTGGGGATCAGTGATCTATTGCGTGATTGCGGGGTGGATTTTGTGGTTTTCCGAGCCGCTGTTCGGGCTGTTGGGGCAGGAGCCTGTTTTGGCGGCCGCCGCGCAAGATTATCTGCGGATTGCGGTCTGGTCTTTGCCGGTGGCGCTGTTTCACAACACGTTGCGGTCTTATCTGACGGCGCTTGAATATGCGGGCATCATTCTGTGGGCCACTGTGATCGGGTTATTTTTGAATATCGCGGTGAATTACGCCTTCATTTTTGGCAATTGGGGCGCGCCTGCTTTGGGCATTCGCGGCGCTGCTGTGGCCACGCTGGTCACCAGTATTGCGATGTTGGCGATTATGGCGATTTACGCGGTCACCCGCCGCGATTTGCTGCAGTTTGAGATTTTAAACCGGGTTTGGCAGCCCGATTGGGCCGCATTGCGCGAGGTTTTCCGGCTGGGATGGCCGATTTCCCTGACGCTTTTGGCCGAGGTCAGCCTGTTTTCCATATCCTCGGTGATGATGGGGTGGTTGGGGGTTGTGGCCTTGGCAGCTCATGGGATCGCGCTGCAAGTGATCTCGGTCATATTCATGATCCCGCTGGGGCTGGCTTTTGCGGCCACTGTGCGGGTTGGCCGGGCGGTCGGGCGCAAGGATCGCCAAGGTCTTTACCGCGCCTCGGTGACGGTCACGGTCATGTCGGTGGCCATTGCGGTTCTGGCGGCGGTTCTGCTGATTTTGCTGCCTGAGCCGTTGATTTGGCTGTTTTTGGACAAGGATAACCCCGATGCGGCGGGGATTATCGCAATTGGCGTGCCTTTGCTGGCGGTGGCGGCGGTGTTTCAGATTGCCGACACATTGCAGGCGACCACTTTGGGGCTGTTGCGCGGGCTGAAGGACACGAAAGTGCCCATGTATATGGCCGTTGTCAGCTATCTGATGTTCGGGGTTGGTGCCGCTTATGTGCTGGCATTCCCGCTGGGCTTTGAGGGGGCCGGGGTTTGGGCAGGCTTGGCGATTGGATTGTTTTTGGCCGCCGTCCTTTTGGGATGGCGGTTCGTGGGGTTGATGCGGCACGCGGCGTGATCGGCGCGTCAGCCGGTCACAGTTTCCACAAGAATTTCGCCCTCTAGGCTGCGGTGCACCGGGCAACGGTCGGCAATTTCCATCAATCGCGCGTGTTGGTCTGCATCCAGATCACCGTCAATACGAATGATGCGCTTGAACATATCGATCTTGCCATCTTCGGTTTCGCAATGACTACAATCGGTTGCGTGAATTTTATCATGTGTCACATCAACCGAGACCCCGGTAACGGTCCATTTTTTGCGCCGCGCATACATGCGGATCGTCATCGAGGTACAGGCCGCCAGTCCGGCGGAGAGAAACTGGTAGGGCGTCATTCCAAGCCCTGTGCCGCCGCTGCTTTCAGGTTCGTCCGCCAGCACATGCACGCGCGGGCCGGCTTGAATGTCTTGTAAAAAGCCGCTTGGGTCAGCCTCCGTGGAGCGCACGATGCCTTCGGGGGCACCGATCGGGGCCGGGGGCTTTCGAAGCTGCAAATAGCGCGCTGACCATGCAGAGATGACATTGGCGGCATATTCGGCGTCTTCGGGACGGCTGATCAGGTGATCTGCATCGTCAAGCGTTACAAAGCTTTTGGGGTGTTTGGCAGCCATGAAGATGGAGGAGGCGTTCTCGATCCCCACGGTGGTGTCACCGGGCGCGTGGAGCACCAGCAAAGCGCGTTTGAGATGGGAAATGGCGGGCTCAAGCTGGGTCGCGGCAATATCGTCCAGAAACGCGCGTTTGATGGTGAAGGGCCGCCCGGCGAGGTTCACTTTGGCCTCACCGTCGGATTTGATTTTACCAATGGCCGAGCCAAAATTATGGGCCACATGTGCCGGGTCAAAGGGCGCGCCGATGGTTACGACAGCACGCACGGAGGGCATATCCGAGGCCGCTTTGAGCACAGCGGCACCGCCCAGAGAGTGGCCGATCAGAAGTGACGGGGCCATATCCTGATCTTCGAGATATTTGGCCGCTGCCAGCAAATCCTGCACGTTGGAAGAGAATGTGGTGTTGGAAAACTCACCCTCGGAATGGCCAAGCCCGGTGAAATCGAAGCGCAGCACAGCAATGCCCATGAGGGTCAAACGCTCCGCCACACGGCGGGCGGCGGGAATATCTTTGGAACAGGTGAAGCAATGGGCAAATATCGCGGTTGCCAGCGTGCGCCCTTTGGGCACGTCGAGGCGGGCTGCCAGCAGATCGCCGCCATGCCCTTTAAATTCGATTTTTCTCGCGGTCATATTGGCGGTCCTGGCTATTTACGCTTTTTTGGAATGTGCGCACTTCACCTCCGCCCGTAAACCCACGTTACGACAATAACACACAACTGTGACGTGATGTGGTGTTTCAGCCCGGTTTTGTTACCGATTACGCCGTTTGCGGTTGGCCAGCAGCATCAAGCCCAGTGAGCCTGCCAAAAGTCCGCCCGCCAATGGAAGGGGTACGGCCTGCACTTGGCTTACCTGCGGCGCAATTGCAGTGGTCGTGGTGCTGGTGGCGGCGATTACAGCGCTTGGCGCTTTGCCGTTCACAGCCGCGGTTGAGATGGTCGGCTGCGCGGGTGCAACCGGTGCAACGGCCGTAAAGCCCGTTGAAACGGTGGTGTTTTTGCGCGCGGCCATACACGACGCGGCACTTCCCATAGCCCCGAAGAAACACGGAGTTTTCAGACCGGAGGATAGGGTGATGGAGTGGCCAACAACCGGAATTGTCACAGCCGTGCATATTAGGACGGCATAAAATGCCTTGCTCAAGGGTTTCATGTACTGCTCCTTCGAAAACCTGCATGTCGCCCTTTTGGCGGGCGTTAAGGGTCAGAAAGACCGAAAATGGCGGGGAGGGTCAAGTTCTACGGCAGTAATCTGTGATTATTGACGCACACCTGTGATATTATTGATGAAATCCTGCCGGTGGATCAGGTCCAATTGGGGATTTGCCCGCCCGGAAGGGACGCGCGCGCCTCCATTGGTGCGGCGGCGGGTGTGTGCGTGGCATCGCAAAACGCCATCACCATCGCATCATCCGAGAGCAGATAGTCCAAAACGAAGCCCAAAAACTCCGGGTCACCGGCGCGGTCGCGGATCTCATCGGGGGAGGCGCCAGTGACGCCCAGAAAGCCGCCGATGATCTCTGTGTCTTGGGCCATCCAGCCAAGCGCTTTGATGGCGATGTTTTCTGCCTCAGCTTCGGTCATATAGGCTGGTTCCTGCTCATCTACGCGGTCGCAATACTTCGTTAACCGCTTTGGTGTTGAGTGAGGCCAATTCGAAAACATTGGCACAGGTCAATGTGCGGTGGGAGCAGGAACATATGGCGGGTCGCATTCTCATTGTCGATGATGTTCCCACCAATCGTGCGCTATTAAAAGCGAAACTTTCCACGGCCTATTTCGAGGTTACGACCGTTGAGACCACCTTGGATGTGGAGGATTTGGCCAAGACGCAACAGCCAGATTTGATCTTGATCGACGTGGCTTTGGCCGATCGTTGCAGTTATGATTTATGTGTTGGCCTGAAAAGCGCCGCTGAGACTGCGCATATTCCTGTGGTGATGATCACGGCTGCGGATGCTACTGATCAGCGGGTCAGAGGGCTGGAATGCGGCGCAGATGATTTTCTGTGCAAGCCTTTTGATGATTTGACCCTGATTGCACGGGTACGGGCATTGATGCGGGTCAAAATCAGTTTTGATGAAATGCGTTTGCGTGACGACACGTCGCGCGAATTGGGTTTGCACCGGTTTTTATACAGTGATCAGCCCGAGGTGGAGCCCACCGGGCGCATTTTGATTTCGGCCTCTGACGCGGCTGAGGGGCAAAGCTGGTCGGATACTTTATCGACGCATCTGGACATTGACGTGGTCAATGCCACCGGTTCGCCTGATGCGATGGTTCTGGTCAAGGGACAGCCGCCTGACATTATCATGATCCATCAAGACCCCGCCGGGGGGGCAGATGGATTGGAGGTGTTATCGGCGCTTCGCTCGCAGCGTTCCAGCGGGCAATCGACGTTCATATTTGTGGTTGAGCAGGGTCAGGAGGCGATTGCGGCGGCCGCATTAGACCAGGGGGCCAGCGACTATATTAGTACGCCTTTTGATCCCAACGAGTTGATTGTGCGGGTCAGATCGCAGCTCAGGCGCAAGCGTTATTCGGACCGGTTGCGTTCTAACGTGATTGACGGGCTGAAAATGGCGGTGATTGATCCGCTCACGGGGCTTTATAACCGGCGCTACGCCATGCAGCATCTTGAGGGGATTTCCGAGCGCGCGGCCCGTGAGGGCGACGGTTACGCGATTTTGATGATGGATTTGGACGAGTTCAAGGTTGTGAACGATCTGTATGGGCATGCGGCAGGCGATGATGTGCTGGTGGAGTTTGCGCGTCGTTTGCAAGAGAATATTCGCGGCATTGATCTTGTGGCGCGCATTGGTGGCGAGGAGTTTTTCGTGGCCATGCCCGCCACAGAGCCTGAGCATGCGGCCTTTGTGGCTGAGCGGTTGCGCGCGGCCATTGAGACCACCCCGTTTGAGGTGCAGGGGCAAAGCGCTCAGATCAACATTACGGTCAGCATTGGTGTGGCGGCCTCCGAGCGATGGCGCGATGTGCCCGGAGAGGTGCTTCGAAATGCCGATGTCGCGTTATATGAGGCGAAAAACGGCGGGCGCAACGTGGTGCGGGTCTTTTGTCAGGCCGCTTGAGCCGGGTCTGATTTCCAAAGCGCGTATCAATAGCGTTTGGCTTTGTCACGCGATCTGCGGTTTTCGTAAAGTGTGCGAAGGTTTTCCGCGAAGGCTTTTCGGTCCGCATCTGACATTTGTTCGATCCGGCGCACGATGATGTCATGACCGCTGGTGGTGATCCGCGACAGGGTGATGCGGTTTTCCTCAAACAGGGTCGAGATGCTGGTCATATCAAAGTTGGGGCTTTCAAGGGTCTGCACGAGCGCCAATCTTTGGTTTTGGATTTCCTCGCGAAACCCGCGCATGTCGTCGCGTTTGGCCCTAAGGTCTGAGCGCAGCGCATCGCGGTGATCGCCGGGCACAGCGCGGACCAATTCGCGCAAGATATCGGGCGGGGTCGGCCTGCCGGTGTCGCCGCGCGGTTCGCGCAACACAAACCCTACGACCAGACCAATGATGGCCAGATTAAGCGCAACAGAGCCAATAAGCAGCCATTTGCGCCAGCCTGAGATCTTCGCTTTCACATCCGTCATTGCAGCAGTTCACTCTCATCAAAACTTAGGTCACTGGTTTGGAACATATCGAGTTCCGCGTCGAGATCGGTTTGGGCCGCAGCGCTCAGATCAGACAGGCTGGAGAGACCCAGTATCTGGTCGGGTCCGGCATATCCCATTGTCAGCCCAAAGAGCGCACATGCAGCGATCAGCGAGGCGCCGGGCAGCCCGCCCAGCTGTGCAAAAAGATCAAAGATACGGTCGCGCAGGCGGCGTGTGGCGTCTGGTTGTGCAGGCGGCGTTTGAGCGGCCAGCGCGTCGTCCATAACCCGGTCCAGAAATTGCCTGCTGGGGGGCTGATCATGGGCTCTGGCATCGTCAAACAGCGCATCCAGCGCCTGCGTTTCTTGGGGGGTCAATTTGTCAAAATCAGGCATCAATCCAGTCCCAGTGTTTCGCGTTGGTTCAGTAATTTATCGGCAAGGCTGCGTTTGGCGCGGCCCAGAAGGCTTTCGATCGCCTCCACACTTGTGTCCATGATGACGGCGATCTCGATATTGGAGAGATCCTCAAAGTGGCGCAGTTGGAGGGCTTCTCGTTGTCGGTCGGGCAGGGTCGCAATGGCGGCGTTCATGGCTTGGGCGCGGTCGCGCGCCTGCATTCGGGCGGTGACGCTGGGGGCGTCGTCCAACGGCTCGGGGATATCATCCAAATTTGTCGTGCGTTTCTTGCGCAGCCGGTCGGTGCACAGGTTTGAGGTGACCCTGTAGAGCCATGTGGAGACCTGCGCGCGGCCCGGTTGCCAGTCGGGGGCCACTTTCCACAGGCGCAGCATGGCCTCTTGGGCGACATCCTCGGCCTCGGCCTGATTGCCCAACATACGCCGGGCCAGACGCAACACGCCGGGCGCAAGCCTGGTCGTGAGAGACCGTGCTGCCGCCTGATTGCCGCGCGCGAACTCACTCATCAGGTCGTCGTCAGATTGCGGCGTTGCATCAAAAGCCATCGGCATGAACCCTTCGGGGCTCCTCAAATATGGGGTTGCGCCGCGTTGACGCCCATCTTCAAGATGGGTGGGCCGGCTATGGGCGTCAAGGCAGGGACAGGGTTTCAACTACCGCGCTTGGCCTTCTTATGGTCGCCGCCGCGACCACGCTGGGCCAGTTTTTCCGCCTCTTGTGCGCTGATCGTGCCGCTATCATCGCGGTCCAGACGTTCGAACATCCGGGCGGTGCGCTCGGTGTTCTGGCGTTCCTCAAGGCTCAATGTGCCGCTGTCGTTGGTGTCTAGATGGGCCAGCACTTTCTCAAGGCGCTTGGCGGCGCGCGCGGAAGTGCCGCGGTCGCCGGTGCTGGCCATTTGTGCGGTCATTTCTTCGAGTGTCAGTTGGCCGTCGCTATCGGTATCGGCCGCTGCAAAGCGTGCGGCCTGAAAGGCGGTGATCTCTGCCTGAGTGATTTCGCCGTTTGCATCGGCGTCTATGGCTGAGAAGTCAAAGGCTGGCCCGCCCCGGTGCTGGGCGAAAGAGGCGCTGGCACCTGCAATTGTCATGACGGTGAGGGTGGCGAGAAAAGTGGGTTTCATGTCTGCTCCATAGGTTTCGTGTGTTTTGCCAAAGGCGTTTTGTCTCTGGTTCAATAGTAAAACGGGCCCCATGCGCCATTCCGTCGATTTTTGTGACTTGCCAAATGGCCTGCCGCATTTAGGGTGCTGCGGATGACCGACATACCCATACATGATGCCGCCACGATTGTTCTGTTGCGAAAGGATGCGGGGCGCGTGCGGGTGTTGATGGGGCAGCGCGGGGCTCAGGCGGTGTTCATGCCCAATAAGTTCGTGTTTCCCGGTGGCCGGGTGGATGCGTGCGATTGCGAACTGGCCGGGGCTATCGGGGTGAGTGACGATCAGCGCGGGCTGTTGGCGGAGCATGCAAGCCCGGATGTGGTGGCGTCTTTGAGCAATGCGGCCATTCGCGAGCTATGGGAGGAGACCGGTCTTGTACTGGCCGCCCCCGGTGGGGCGCAAGCCGAGGTGCCGGAGGATTGGCGCGGGTTTTACGCCAAAGGTTTGGTGCCCAACGGCGCGGCTTTGTCGTTCTTTTTCCGGGCCATCACGCCGCCCGGGCGACCCAGACGATTTGATGCGCGGTTTTTCATTGCCGATGCGGCGGATATTTTGGGGGATCTCGATAATTTCTCGGATGCCTCCGGGGAGCTGAGCCATCTTCAATGGATCGAATTGAGCGATGTGCGCAATTTTTCGCTGCCCTTTATCACCGAGATCGTTCTGGCAGAGGTTGAGGATATTGTGGCATCCCCTGATGCGCCGCGTCCGATCCCTTTTTTCCGCCACGGGCAGGAGGGTTCATCATTCCGCGCAATTCGCCGCGATAGGTCTTGACTTGGGGGCTGGGACCGGTAGAAGTCGGCTCTCAAAATTCAGATGGCCCCATTGAGGCGGCCTGAGCAGGAGTAGCCCAAATGGCGAAACCAACAACGATCAAAATCCGCTTGAATTCGACAGCGGACACAGGTCATTTTTATGTGGCTAAGAAGAATGCGCGGACAATGACCGAGAAGATGGTCGTGAAGAAATACGATCCGGTTGTTCGCAAGCACGTGGAATACAAAGAAGGCAAGATCAAGTAATCTGCCTCACATTCCAACTTGGGAGGATCGGTGCCTTGCATCGGTCCTTTTTTCTTTTGGGGGGGACGTTTTGGATTTTATTATCAGGTTGGCTCGCGACACGGATATGGTCCGTATTGATGGGCTTTACAGTCGGTCCTATCCGCGGCTTTTGAAGGCCGATTATGCGCCGTCGCTGTTGGTGACTGTGGTGCCGCTATTTTCCAAGGCGCAGCTCAAGCTGGTCACATCGGGCACGTATTTTGTGGCCGAACGCGAGGATGGTGCGCTGATCGGAGCGGGGGGGTGGACAAAGATCGGTCCCATGGGCGAGATGTCCGACGGTATGGGGCATATCCGCCATTTTGCCACTGACCCGGACGTGTTGCGTGCAGGTGTCGGGCGCGCTGTGATGGAGGCTTGTGTAGCGCAGGCTTATGACGCGGGCCTTGGCGAGTTGAGTTGTTATTCGACCATCACCGCTGTGCCGTTTTACGAGGCGCAAGGGTTTGTGGTGAAGGGCGAGATGCAACTTCAGTTTGCCCAAGCCATGCGGTTTCCGGCGGTGTGGATGGAGCGTCGTCTTTAACGAAAAACGCCCGAGCGTGAGCCCGGGCGTCTTGGTGGACGATCGTGATTTTGGCCAGATTACTCTTGGCTGCCCATGAACATCAGCAAGAACTGGAACATGTTGAGGAAGTCCAGGTAGAGGCTAAGTGCGCCCATGATGGCGGCTTTGCCCAACCACTCTTCCTGACCGTTTGAGGCCATGGCGATGTAAGTGTTCTTGATGTTCTGTGTGTCGTAAGCTGTCAGGCCTGCGAAGACCAAAACACCGATGGCAGAGATCGCGAACATCAGCGCTGTAGACGCGAGGAAGAAGTTGACGATTGACGCGATGATCAAGCCGATCACACCCATGATCAGGAACGACCCCCATGCGGAGATGTCTTTTTTCGTGGTGTAGCCCCACAAAGACAAGCCAAGGAACGAGATGGCGGTCACAAAGAATGTCTGCGTGATCGATGTTGATGTGTAGATCAGGAAGATCGACGACAGTGACAGACCGATCAGAGCGGCAAATGTGAAGAATACCAGACGTGCGGCATTTTCCGACAGGCGGTTTACAGCCGCGCCGAACATGAACACCATCGCAAGAGGTGCGAACATGATCACCCATTTAAGGGGCGAGGTGTAAAGGGCGACGCCCAGACCGGTGAGATACTTGTTTTCACCAATTTGTGCTGCGGCCAGACCAGGGTCTGTCGTTGTTGCCAGGCCGGAAATGGCCCAAGCCAGAAGTCCCGTAATCACCATGCCGATCGACATGAGCCCGTAGACGCGTGTCATGTGCGCGCGCAGACCCTCATCGATCTGTGCGGTCCGTGCTCCGGCACCCGCTCTGCGCACGGTTTCATATTGAGCCATCTAAGCCTCCTGAAAAGTTAATATCCCAAGCCCCGTCCAAAAGCGGCGGGATTACCTGCAATATTGGGTTTATTTGGTCCAGATTCAAGGTGTTTAGTCGAAAATCGTGCCGAATTAACCCTGATTTGGGGTGTGTCACTCTTTTGCACGCAAAATACGGGATGGGCTGACCGAAAGTGGGCGGATTGCAAAGACCAGACCGGCGATCAGGCTGGCCAGAGCGCCGCCGCCCACGATCATGAGGGCAGAGATCGGTTGGAAGGTGAAGTCGGCCTCCATCACGAATGTCATCACGCTCCACGCGGATAAGGCGCCTGCCGCGATGGCCACGGCACCTGCGATTGCGCCCAAAATAGCCGATCTGATGGCAAAGCTGAGCAAAATGCGCGACCGGGTGGCCCCCAGCGTTTTGAGCACGGCGGCTTCAAATTCGCGGCGTCTTTCGCCTGCGGCAGCGGCCCCAATGAGCACGAAAAAACCGGTGATCAGTGTGACGCCCGCCCCCCAACTGGTGGCCGAGGCCAAAGCGCGGAGGGTTTCGGCGACCCGTCCGATGGCGTCGCGGGTCCGAATGGCGGTGATGTTGGGAAATTCCGAGGCAAGATCTTGCAGGAGGGCCGCCTCGCTTTCTTCTTGGGCGTAAACCGTGGCGATGTGGCTATGCGGGGCACCGGCCAGCGCTTTGTCATTCAGGATCATGATAAAGTTGATGCCCATAGTGCCAAAATCGACGACGCGGAAATTGGCGATCTCGGCCAAGATGTCGCGGCCCAAAATATTCACCGTGATGGTGTCGCCGATGCTCAGGCCCAACTCGCGGCCCTCTTCCTCAGCGAAGGACACCAGCGGGGGGCCGTCATAGCCTGCGTCCCACCACTGGCCGTCGGTCAACTCGACATCCTGGGGGGGCGTATCAGAATAGGAGACACCTCTGTCGCCGCGCAGCACCCAATGTTCGCCCGCATAATCGCGCGCAGGCTCACCATTGATGCGGGTGATTATCCCGCGCAGCATGGCGGCGGTGTCGATCTGATTGACCCCTTGATTGGCATTGGCGGCGTCCAGAAAATCGGTCAGCTGGTTGTTTTGGATATCGACCATGAAATAGGACGGGGCAATATCGGGCAAATCAAGCTCGATCATGTTGCGCATATTGGTGTTGATCTGTCCGACTGCGGCCAGAACCGTCAACCCCAGCCCCAGCGAGAGCACAACGGCGCTTGTTTCCCCGCCACGGCTGCCCACGGAGCCTAAGGCCAAACGGATTGCGGAGCGTCCGCGTGTGAGTTTCGATCGGCTGAGCCATGCGCTGAGGTTCCGGGCCAGTAGTGCGGCCACGGCCAAGATCGCCAATGCGCCGATGATACCGCCCGCTGTCCACAGGGTCAGCGTGGCAGCCCCCGACAACACGGCGGCAAGACCGATCAGCCCTGCGGTTAAGGCCGCGATGAGGATCAGATAGGGCCAGCGCGGGTAGGTGGCATCGGTGCTGGTCGCGTCGCGAAAGAGCCCGCCTGCGCGAATGTCGCGAACCCGCGCCAAGGGCCACAGGGCGAAGATAAGCGCGGTGAGCAGGCCGTAGGCTCCCGCCTCTAGCAGGGGGCTGGCATAGACTTGGAACAGGGCCGGGACCGGCAGTATTTCGGACAAGAGCGGGCCAAGCAGCAGCGGGACAGCGGCGCCCAGTGCCAGTCCGATGGTCACGCCAATGGTAGCCAGAATGCCGATTTGGATGAAATAGGCGGTAAAGATGGTGCGGCCTGTGGCGCCCAAGGTTTTAAGCGTGGCGATGGTTTCGATTTTTCTGTCCAGATAGGTTTTGATCGCGGCTGAGACGCCAATTCCACCGACCGCCAGACCGGCCAGACCCACAAGCACCAAAAAGGCGCTGATGCGTTCCACAAAGCGTGTCATGCCCGGCGTGCCATTGCGCCGGTCGCGCCAGCGCATTCCGGTGTCGCGAAATAGCTCCTCGGCCTGCTGTTTGATCGGGTTCAGGGCCGTATCTTGGGGCAATTGCATGCGGTATTGGGAGTTGAAGAGGCTTCCGGCGGCCAGCAGACCTGAGCCCTCCAGACTGTCGCGGGTGACAATGACGCGCGGCCCAAAGGAAAATCCCGCCCCGGTCGTGTCTGGTTCGCGCTCCAATATGGCACTCAGGCGGAAGGTGTTTTCGCCAAGTTTGAACGTATCGCCCAAGGCGAGCCCGAACCTGTCCACAAACACTTTTTCTGCCACAGCACCGGGGTATTGTTGCGTGGCCAGTGCCTCCGCCAGATCCATATCCGGGGCCAGACGCACGGCGCCATAGATCGGGTAGGCGCTGTCTACGGCCTTGATCTGCACCAAAGCGCGGGTGCTTTCGCCGTTCTGGCTCAGCACGGCCATGGACCTGAAATCGACGATTTCCGAGACCGCCTGCGCATTTTCTTGCATCCAGCCGAGCTCTTCTGCGGAGGCAAAGCGGTAGGTGAATGTCATTTCCGCGTCGCCGCCCAAGATCGAGGCGGCTTCGCTGGTCAGCCCTTCGGTGACCGCTTTGCGCACGGAGCCCACGGCGGCGATGGCCGCCACGCCAAGGGCCAGACAGATGATCAGGATGCGGAAATTTCGAATTCCGCCGCGCATCTCGCGCATGGCAATGGAGACCGCTGGTGTCATACGTGGTCCAAACGGCCGTCGCGCAGGCGCACGACCCTGTCACAGCGTGCGGCCAGAGATTGGGAATGAGTGACCAGCACCAATGTTGAGCCGTGCTTGTTTTGCAGGGCAAACAGGTGATCGATAATCTCGTCCCCGGTTTTGCCGTCCAGATTGCCCGTGGGTTCATCGGCCAGAAGGATTTTGGGCTGGGTGACCGTGGCTCTGGCCAGCGCGACCCGTTGTTGTTCACCGCCCGACAGTTGCGAGGGGTAATGGCCGGCGCGGTGGTCCAGCCCGACGGCGGCCAATTGGGTGGCCGCTTTGTCAAATGCATCGCGGTCGCCAGCAAGTTCGAGAGGGGTTGCGACGTTTTCAAGCGCGGTCATTGTCGGGATCAGGTGGAAAGATTGGAACACCACCCCCATATTATGTCTGCGAAACTGAGCAAGGGCGTCTTCATTGAGCTTTGTTATATCTTTACTCAAGGCGGTGACTGTGCCGCTTGTGGCTTGCTCCAGCCCGCCCAAAACCATGAGCAAAGACGATTTGCCGGAACCTGACGGGCCGATAAGACCAAGTGACGATCCCTTTTCGATCTCCAAGGTGATGCCTTTGAGGATGTCAATCGGGCCGGTGGCGGCGTTCAGGGAGAGGTGGACGTCTTTGATGTGGTATGCGAGCTCGGTCATGCGGGGGTCGTATTCCTTTGACGCTGAAACGTAGGGTTGCATATGGTGTGGATATGATCAGGAACAAGTTAATCTCAGCGCTCATCGTGCTTTTTTTGGCAAGCGCGCCGGTTTCGGCGCAACCGGTGACGATTGCGGCCTTTGGGGATTCGCTGACCGCAGGTTATGGCTTGCCCGCCGAGGAGGGGTTTGCCCCCCAGTTGGAGGGGTGGCTGCGGGCGCAAGGTCTGGACGTCACGGTTCTTAATGCCGGTGTGTCCGGGGAGACCACCGCAGGCGGTTTGGCGCGGATTGATTGGGCGCTGACCCCGGATGTGGACGGTATCATTGTGGAATTGGGGGCCAATGATTTGCTTCGCGGTTTGCCGCCTGAGGCCGCGCGGGAGAATTTGACCGGCATCATGGAGGTGATCGCAAAGCGCGGTTTGCCCGCACTTTTGGCCGGCATGCCTGCGCCGCAAAATTACGGCGCGGAGTATAAGGCCGCGTTTGACGGGATTTATGTGGATTTGGCGGCGCGTTATGACGCGATTTATTACCGCAACTTTTTACAGGGTATTGGTGAGGCTGGCGATTTGGCCGATATTCAGGCGTTGATGCAGGCTGATGGTCTACACCCAAACAAGGAAGGTGTGGCCCGAGTGGTTGCACATATCGGGCCACTGGTTGTCGAATTGGTCGAGCGTATCACCGGAACTGAATAGGCGGATCCCAAATCACGGTTTTGGCGGCTTGGTCTGCCTGCGTGCGGGTCAGGCCGATGTCGCGCAATTTCTCATCTGACATGGCGGCCAGTTTGCGGCGTTGACGGTAGGCGGCGTCCAGTTGCACCAACCATGACAGCACGCCTTTGGGCCGCCGCGTCTTGACCTCTGCACAGGAGGGCTGCTGGGTTATTATCGTGCTGGACATCGTCTTTCTCCATCTAAATTCGTGAACTCAAGAGATTTTGTATTCTGTATGTTGATAGATACGTCAGTTTTATGTATCAGTAAAATGAATGATTGTTCTGACATCCATCAAGGAGGTTGATGTGGCGCGAAATCTGGACCTGACCGCAATGCGGGCTTTTGTGACTGTGGCCGAGTGCGGCGGCGTAACGAAGGCGGCCGCCATGCTGCATCTGACGCAATCGGCGGTGTCCATGCAGCTCAAGCGGCTTGAGGAGGCTTTGGGTCATCCCCTTTACAGTCGGGTCGGGCGCGGTTTGGTGCTGACCGGTCAGGGGGAGCAGTTGCTCAGTTACGGGCGGCGCATGCTCAGCTTGAATGACGAGGTTTGGGGGCTGATGACCAAGCAGGATTTTGAGGGCGAGCTGCGCTTTGGTGTGCCCCATGACATTGTGTATCCGCATATTCCCAATGTGTTGCAAACCATGGCGGCGGATTTTCCGCGGGTGAAAGTGCAGTTGTCATCGTCCTACACGGCCAATTTGAAGGAGCAATTTGACCGTGGTGCGCTTGATTTGATCCTGACGACCGAGGCGGAGCTTGACCAAGGCGGCGAGACGTTGAGTTCTGCGCGGCTGATTTGGGTTGGTGCGCCGGGTGGCTCTGCGTGGCGGCAGCGCCCTTTGCGGCTGGCTTTTGAATATGCGTGTTTGTTTCGTGCGCCGGTCCAAGCGGCTTTGGATGATGCGGGTATTCGCTGGGAGATGGGGGTGGAATCGGATTCGTCGCGCACGGTCGAGGCTTCGATCTCGGCGGATCTGGCGGTTCATGCCTGTCTTGAGGGCAGTGCCCCCCCGCATATGGAAGAGATCCGGCATGGCGGTGCCTTGCCGGAGTTGCCCGATCTGAAAATCAATTCCTACAAAACCGACGGCCCGGCCTCGGCCATGGCAAGTATTCTGGCCGACATGCTGCGTGAGCGCTACAAGCCCGAACAACTGCGCACGGCGCGTTCCGCTTAAAGGGTCATGTCGATCACAACCTTGCCGCTGGCCTTGCGGGATTTGAGAAAGTCTATGGCTTCATTGGCCTGATCGAGCGCGAACACTTTGCCGATATGGGGGGCGATTTTGCCCTCTGCGAGCCAAGTTGCCAGCTCAGCCAGGCTATCGTTCAGGATGTCTGGTGCGAATTTACGGTATCCGCCCCAATAAAACCCAAGCACGGATATGTTCTTGACCAATATGATATTGGCCGGAATTTGCGGCACCTCGCCTGAGGCAAATCCAAGTGGCAAAATGCGTGCCTCTGGCTTGCAGGCCCGAAGCGCTGATTTGAACTGCTCGCCGCCCACCGGATCATAGACCACATCCGCACCGCCCAGATCTTTGACCACCTCTTTTATGTCGGCCTGAGTGGTATTGACCAAGTGATGTGCACCCTTTTGCTGCACGATGCTGAGTTTCTCATCACTGCTGGCGCAGGCGATTACGTTTGCGCCCGCCTGTGCGCCCAACTCAACGGCAGTCAGGCCAACGCCGCCCGAGGCGCCCAGAACCAGCAAGGTTTCACCGGCTTTGAGTTTGGCGCGGTGAAAAAGCGCCAGATGTGAGGTGCCGTAGGCGATTGGCAATGCGGCGTGGGTGATCGGATCGGCGGTGTCTGGAATGGCAATGCACAGGTCTTGGGGGATGTTGAGCCTGCGGGCCATTCCGCCATAGACCACGTAGCTCATGATTTTTTGACCTACGCGGAAACCTTGCGCATCCGAGCCTATAGCGGAGATTTTGCCAACGACCTCCATCCCAGGCGAGAAGGGCAGCGCGGGCTTTTCTTGATATGTGCCTTGCACGATCAATGTGTCGGCAAAGTTGAGGCTGCATGCCAAAACATCGATCTGAATTTCACCGGCCAGCGGGGGCGCTACCTCTTGCAGGACGGACTGCATCGGGTGTCCCAGTTCGGTGACCTGCATCGCTTGTGTTTTCATGATATTTCCCTTGCCGTTCAGGCTTGCTGCGTTTTGCCCATTGGCCGGGGTTTTGTCACCCAAAACTTTTTCACCTCTCGTTGGGATGGGGCATTTTGCCCCGTTTTGAACCAGCGCGATAACGTTGTGGTTGATTTGCGAGGGCCGTAGAGGGCGCGCATTCACACGGTATAGTTGTTAATCATGGTGTGAAGCCTGCCTGAAGCGCATCAAGACCAAATTGGCATTTCGCGCATTTTTGCGTGTTTGACTTACATAAATAGTAATTTTAGTCCCATTTATATGGCACATAGTCGGTTTTTGGGGATGAATATTTGCAAATCTTTACAATTTTGAACTGATTATTAAGCGCGAGGTAAAATTCTTTGCAAATTGCAACGCATTTTGGAAAACACGCGTAGATTGTATTTTGCTAATGGCGGCAAAAAAAATCGATAAGCCATCGAATTATTTAATGTAAGAAATATAATACAATAAAAACAGTATATTGCAATGTTTTTTAACTGGTTGTGAAGGTAAATTGTTAATTTTGGCATGGTATGTGCATGGATGAGGCGAGGTGTCGATGTTCGGCGCGTGGGAATTTGGGACATGGAGAGATTATGAAACACCCCGTTGATGTGCATGTAGGAAAGCGTATCCGACACAGAAGATGGATGGTTGGGATGACGCAACAGCAGCTTGGTGAAGTTGTTGGCATTAAGTTCCAGCAAATCCAGAAGTACGAAACGGGTATGAACAGGGTTAGCGCGTCTCGGCTTTGGGATATTGCAGCGGCGCTCGAAGTGCCGATTAATTTCTTCTTTGAGGGTCTCGATGAAGAGGCCGTTGCAATGGAAGAGATGATGGAGCCGCAACAGCGCGGTGACCTGCTGGCGGACAAAGAAGCGCTGGAATTGGTTCGGTCCTATTATTCGATCCCCGAGCAGCAGCGTAAGCGGTTGTTTGACCTAGCGCGTGTTTTGAGCACGCAGGAATAGAGTTTGCACGAGTGGTTGTCCGTGCAATTGCATCCGAGGGGTTGCAAGTGCCGTTGACTACGATCGCTCACTATGGAATCCCCAGCACATAGCGTGTTGGGGATTTCGATATGATCACACCAGACCTTGAGACACATCTAAGATCGGTCGCCCATGAGATGGCCGATGCCGCGCGCGTTGAAGCGCTGGCTTATTTCCGCATGCAAGACACCGGGGAGCAAAACAAAGCCGAGGGCGGTAGTTTTGATCCGGTGACGCTGGCCGATCAAAATGCGGAGCAGGCCATGCGCGCGATCTTGAAGGCGCGGCGACCTGATGACGGCATTATTGGCGAGGAATTTGGCGTGTCTGCCGGCACGACAGGGCTCAATTGGGTGCTCGACCCGATTGATGGGACGCGGGCGTTTATTTGCGGTGCGACGAGCTGGGGGGTTCTGATTTCGGTAGAGCAGGGCGGCGCGCCGGTGTTTGGCATGATCGATCAGCCTTACAACCAAGAGCGTTTTGAGGGCGGGTTTGGCATGGCGGAGGTGGCCACGCGGGGCGGCCCCCAGCCTTTGAAGGTGCGCGGCTGTGCGGATTTGTCGGCTGCGGTTCTGGCCTCCACCTTTCCTGAAGTGGGTACCGATCAAGAGCGGGCGGCGTTTGACGGGGTTAAGGAGCAGGCCAAACTGACCCGCTACGGTCTTGATTGCTACGGCTATGCTTTGCTGGCGATGGGGCAGTTGGATTTGGTGATTGAGGCCGGGCTTAACCGCTATGATATTTCCGCACCCATTGCGGTTGTTGAGGCGGCAGGGGGCATTGTGACGAATTGGCAGGGCGATCCGGTTTCAGATGGTGGGCAAGTGATCGCCTGCGGTGATCTGCGAGTTCACGCACAAGCGCTTGAGCTGCTCAATCGTTAGGCGGTGTTTGCCACGCCCCATAATGTGTCAAGTTTTGCCCAAACGCGGGTTTGAATAGCGGGTGTTTCCATAAGCACTTCGTGTTTTGCCCCTGTTACCATGACCAATTCGCCGTTTTGCGGCCCGGCCATGCGGTTGTCGATTACTTGGCTGGACACTACCGTTTCCCGATCACCCAAAAACGTGACGGTTGGCAGATTTGGGACCGGGTAGGCGCTAAGATCGGCAATTTCCCGGTGGGACGCTTTGAGCCACGCCCAGCTTGGCCCCCCCAATGCCAGTTCAGGGTGCGCGTTCAGCTGACGCTGGATCCATTTGGCGGTCTCAGGATCGCTCATCAAACTATTATCGTTGGGGTTTGCGCCTTGAATATAGGAGCCGCGTTTTGCGCCGAGAATTTTGTGCTGGCCCAGTCCCAGCCCCGGGGCGATCCCGGACAGAGCTTTCATGACCCCGCGCATTGGGGCTGCAAGGCCCATGCCCCACATCGGCGCCGAATGGGCGGCCGTTTTGAACCGCTGGCCGCGCTCAAGCGTCCTGAGGGCGATCAACCCACCCATTGAGTGGGACAAAAGATGCATGTTTTCGGTGCCGCCGGGCGGTGTCGCTGCGGCCAAAACCGCGTCAAAATCGCGCTGATATTCTGCGTAATCCTCCACATGACCGGTGCTGGCCGCGCGGTCCGACAGGCCTTGATTGCGCCAGTCCAAAACGACGCAGCCCAAGCCGCGCGCGGCCAGTTTGGTGATCACCCGGCCATATTTTTCGATATATTCCGTGCGCCCCGGAAATAGGAAAACCTGACCCGCAGGCCCGTCCCAAACGCCGTAACGAATGCGCACGCCGTCGGACGTCCTGGTCCAAAACGCTTTGCCACCGGGGGGCGCGTCTGCGACATCTAAATGGAGGGGGGCCTCCAATTTTTAGGCGAGTTTGGAGCTCAATTGCATGGCGACGCCCATGTCGCCGTCCACCGCAAGTTTGCCGGACATAAATGCGGATGTGGGATCAATATCACCCGAAAGTATACCTTGGAGCGTCTCTGCATCCGCCGTCAGGGTGCAATCGGCATCCTCATCCCCAATTGATGCGCCATTATCATCAATCCGAAGCGCGCCTTCGTCTTCGATCATGATTTTCAAAGTTCCGTCGAGACCCGTGCCGCCCAGTTTCTCTTGAAGTATGGCCAATGCCGCATTCAACATATCGCTCATTTTTACTGTCCTTTGTTATCCCATTTGATCGACTAGGGGGTCGATTTCGACAAAATCCATGCTAGATTACCCAATATGAGGTATCTTACAAATTCAATGATAGCCGTTTTAACGTTACTTTGCGTCACATCAACCGTTTTGACAGCGACCGCGCAAGAAACGCAGAGGGTGGAGGCGCTGTTGGAGCAGCTTTCCGATCCCGAGCTTGACGATTGGCAGAGCATTGAGGCGCGGGTGATTGACGTTTGGTCACGCTCCGGCTCGGTGGCGATGGATTTGCTGCTGCAACGCGGGCGCGACGCCATGGAGGCGGATGATTATCAGGCCGCAATCGAGCATTTCACCGCTTTGACCGACCACGCCCCGGAGTTTGCCGAAGCCTGGAATATGCGTGCCACTGCCTTCTATCTTATTGATGAGTATGGGCTTTCTATTGAAGATATCAGTCGCGCTTTGGCGCTAAACCCGCAACATTTCGGGGCGCTGAACGGTTTGGGGGTTATTTTAGAGCAAATCGGTGACGATGAAAACGCGCTCACGGCTTATAAGGAGGCTTATAAGATAAACCCGCACCGTGAGAATGTTATTGAAGCCATTGAACGTCTTGAGATGGACGTCAACGGCACTTCCATTTAAGCCTCCATTTCATCCTGAATATTTTGTAACAGCTGAGTTTGGGCGCCCCTGAGATGTTAAAAGATCGTGACACCGGCGTTCGGGCTGTTTTGGGGCCGACCAATACCGGCAAAACCCATTATGCCATTGAGCGGATGTTGGGGCACAGAACCGGCGTGATCGGGCTGCCTTTGCGGCTTTTGGCCCGTGAGGTTTACGACAAGATCGTCGCCATTCGCGGGCCGTCCGTGGTGGCGCTGGTCACCGGTGAGGAGCGCATTATCCCCGAGCGGGTGGCCTATTGGGTCTGCACCGTGGAGGCGATGCCGCTGGGCATTGGTGCCGATTTTGTGGCCGTTGACGAGATCCAGCTCTGTGCGGACCCTGAGCGCGGCCATGTGTTTACCGACCGGTTGCTCAACGAGCGCGGATTGCACGAGACGCTTTTCATGGGCGCCTCCACAATCCGGTCGCGCATTGCTGATCTGATCCCGCAGGCGGAGTTTTTGAGCCGCGAGCGGTTCTCGGATTTGCGTTACACAGGGTCCAAAAAGATCAGCCGGATGCCCGCGCGGTCTGCCATTGTCGGATTTTCTGTTGATGACGTTTATGCGATTGCGGAAGTTATCAGGCGGTTAAAGGGCGGTGCGGCCGTGGTGATGGGCGCACTTAGTCCGCGCACACGCAACGCGCAGGTCGAGCTTTATCAAAACGGGGATGTGGATTATTTGGTGTCCACAGATGCCATCGGCATGGGGCTCAACCTTGATATTACCCATGTGGCGTTTTCGGGCACGGTGAAGTTTGACGGCAGGCGCATGCGTCCGTTGATGCCTCATGAACTCAGCCAAATCGCCGGGCGGGCCGGGCGCTACCGGACCAATGGTACATTTGGCGTCACCGGGGATGTGGAGCCTTTGGACGACCGTGTCGTGGAGGCCATCGAGGAGCACCGCTTTGCGCCCATTTCCAAGTTGATATGGCGCAATTCCAATCTTGATTTTCATTCCATTGACGGATTGATCCGGTCTTTGGAGTTGCCGCCTGCGGGTGAAAAGCTGGTTCGCGCCCGCGAGGCGGATGATTTGATCGCACTCATCGCGTTATCTGCGGATGCGGATGTGAAAGATGCGGTGCGCGCGCCGGTCGATGTGCGCACCTTATGGGAGGTTTGCCAGATACCGGATTTCAGAAATGTCAGCCGTGCCGATCACGCGGCCTTAATTTCTCGGATTTTTGGCTTTCTTATGCAAGGTAATGGGAAAATTCCCGCCGATTACTTGGCCCGGCAAGTAACAGCTATCGACAAGACAACTGGAGACATCGATACGATCTCCAAAAGATTGGCGTTTATTCGGACATGGACTTATATTGCCCAACGAGAGGGTTGGACTGAGGATTCCCGCTATTGGCGCGACGAGACGCGTCGCGTAGAAGACCGGTTATCTGACGCGCTTCATGGCGCGTTAACAGAAAGATTTGTTGATCGGCGCACATCGGTTTTGATGCGCCGGTTGAAGCAGAAGGAGAGCCTGGTGGCTGAGGTGAATAAAGACGGTGAAGTACGTGTTGACGACCAGTTTATTGGTCGGCTTGAGGGGTTCCGGTTCCGTCTCGATCCAAAGGCGTCTGTTGATGAGGCCAAGACTTTGCGTTCCACTGGGATTGCGGCACTTGCCCCGGAATTCTCATTGCGTGCGGATCGTATGTATAATGCGCCCGACAGCGAGTTTGATCTGACCGAGCAGGGCGGTTTGATGTGGGGCACCGACGCTATCGGCAAGCTGGGCAAGGGCGCGGATGTTTTGTCGCCTGCCATTGAGGTATTTGTCGATGATGAGGCCGGTGCGGATGTCGCCGAGAAAGTGCGCCGCCGTCTTAGTCATTGGTTGGATCGGCGCATTGATGCGCTTTTTGAGCCGCTGGTTGCGCTCAAGAAGGACGAGACTTTGACCGGTCTTGCCAAAGGGATCGGGTTTCAGTTGGTGGAGAACCTTGGCGTGATAGAGCGCCAAGTCATCGCCAATGATGTCAAATCGCTGGATCAGGAGGGGCGTGGCCAGTTGCGCAAGCACGGCGTGCGTTTTGGTCAATACACGGTCTTTCAGCCAGCTTTGCTAAAGCCTGCCCCGACGCGGCTGCGGTTGGTGCTCAAATCGCTGTTTGACGGGTTGGACGAGTTTCCAGAAGCGCCGCCGCCGGGCCTTGTGACTGTGCCTGCAAGCGATGCGATGCCGAGCGGTTATTACACCCAAGCCGGTTACCGCCGCGCGGGCGACCGGGCTGTGCGCATCGACATGTTGGAGCGGTTGGCCGATTTGATCCGGGGCGAGAACTCCCGGTCCGGCTTTGAGGCCACGGCTGATATGTTGTCGCTGACCGGTCTGTCGCATGAGCAGTTCTCGGTTTTGATGCAAGGGATGGGCTATCATTCCGAGGCCGGTGAGCGGGCGAAGGTCAAAGGGCCAAGCCACGACAAGGCCAAAGAGGCTGAGGCTGTGACTGAACCGGCATCTGACGGGGCGTCTGATGCGCCCGCAGAGGCTGTGGTGGAGGCACCTGCCGCAGAGCCGCCAACGGCGGAGGTTGCTGCTGATCCGGTCGCTGAAGCGCCTGTTGACGGGGCTGATCCGGTCGCTGAGGGCCCGGAGATGGAGACGTTTTACACGTTCACATGGAAGGGTAAGCCGAAAGTTGAGCGTGCACCGGGCAACCGGGCCAAGCGGCCACCGCAAAAGAACAAGGGGCCGCGCAAAGGCGGCAAGCCGCAAGGTGGTCAGAAGTTCAGCTCTGGCGGGCCAAAGAAGGTCAAAGAGATCGATCCCGACAATCCGTTTGCAGCCCTTGCGGCCCTAAAGGAAAAGGGCTGAATGAGCGATCAGCTTGCGCACCTTCGGGTGGACAAGTGGTTGTGGTATGCGCGGTTTTTCAAAACCCGTAGTTTGGCCGCTAAGATCGTGGCCGGTGGCGCGGTTCGTATTGACGGGCAGCATATCAAAAAACCAAGTGCCACCGTGTCTGTGGGCAACACTCTGACCTTTGCCCAAGAAAAGGACATTCGGGTTGTGCGGGTGGTTGATTTGGGCACCCGGCGCGGACCGGCCCCTGAGGCGCAAGCGCTCTATGAGGATCTGTCTCCGCCTGTGCCCAAAGCCACGGACAAGGTGGAGCGGCACCCTGAGGCGCACCGTTCGGGGCGACCCACGAAAAAGTTACGCCGTGAGATGGAGGCTGTTAAGCGCAGCCCCTCTTGAAACCCGCGCGGACCGTGACTAAACCACACTCGAAAGTTAAATCGCTCGTGTGACAGGCGAGACTGCTAGGTAAGCCGAGGACCATTTATGACCTATGTCGTGACCGACAATTGTATCGCCTGTAAATACACTGATTGTGTGGAAGTCTGCCCCGTGGATTGTTTCTACGAGGGGGAAAACATGCTGGTGATCCATCCCGATGAATGCATTGATTGCGGTGTGTGTGAGCCCGAATGCCCGGCTGATGCCATTCGCCCTGACACCGAGCCTGATATGGAGCCTTGGGTAGAGTTCAATCGCAAATATTCCGAGGCCTGGCCGGTGATCATCACCAAAAAAGACCCATTGCCCACGGCCGATGATCTGGACGGCACGGCCGGTAAGCTGGAGACGCATTTCTCTGAAAATGCGGGCGAGGGCGGTTGATCCGGTCGCCTTGGTGCGGACATACCCGGAAAATGGTTCAAATTGTCGCCCCTGCTTTTCAAAAGCTGTTTTTTATGATATACTTAGGTCATGAAAATAAAATTGGCAGTTAAGCCGACCCAAAGGGCAACTTAGACCCAGAGACGCGTCACAAAATTAACCAAGTTCGCGCAAGCGGGCGGGGTATTTCTTATGTGGGATCATTAATAGCGTGAAATGCGCTTTAGATTGAGAGTTACTTATGTCGAAGTCAAAAACTACCCTTGCTTTTCGGACCAATGAGTTTGTGGTCTACCCCGCACATGGTGTTGGCAAAATCACCAATGTTGAAAAGCAGGAGATCGCCGGAACAGAGATGGAGCTGTTTGTCATTGCCTTTGAAAAGGACAAGATGACGCTTCGTGTGCCGACCCATAAGGCGATCGACGTGGGTATGCGCTCGTTGTCGTCGCCGGACGTGGTGGGCAAGGCCTTGGAGACGCTCAAGGGCCGTGCACGGGTCAAGCGGGCCATGTGGTCGCGCCGGGCGCAGGAATATGAGCAGAAGATTAACTCAGGTGACCTGATCTCAATCGCGGAAGTGGTGCGTGATTTGCACCGTGCCGATGACCAGCGTGAGCAGTCCTATTCGGAGCGTCAGCTCTATGAGGCCGCGTTGGAGCGTTTGACCCGCGAAGTGGCCGCGGTTGATGGTGCCGAACACGGTGCGGCTCAGCAAAAGATCGATGATGTTTTGATCACGCGCACAGCACCGGCGGCTTAAAACTGCTGCAAAGTTTGGGAATGGCGCTTTGCTCAGCAGGGCGCCATTTTTCATGTCCAGATGGCAACCAAAAAAGCAAGTGCGGCCAGCTCGGCGCATTGTTGGATTGCGCCCAAAACATCGCCGGTTTGCCCGCCAATTGTGCGAGATGCAAAAAACACCACAGGTAGTGCTGAGACAAGCAATAGCGGCAACAAAACAAAGCCCCAAAGCCCGGTTGTGATGAAAATGATCAGGGCTGTGATCGACAGGGCAATGGCGGCCTGCAAGGGGGAGGGGCGGCCCACATGCCGCGAAAGCCCGTCCGCCCGTGCATGGCTCATACCGCACATCACCAGCACCATCGGCATGCGGGATATAGCCCCGACCACGATCATGGATGCCAGCGGCGCTGTGACGGCCAAATCTGCCAATGCGGACCACCGACCGATGAGAAACAGGATCAGGGCCACCGCCCCGTAGGTGCCAATGGAGCTGTCTTTCATAATCTGGAGGGCGCGGTCTTTGTCCGCCGCCCCGCCCAGCCCGTCGGCACAATCGGCAAGCCCGTCCTCGTGCAGGCCACCGGTCAGAAATATCAGGCATCCCAAAGCGAGAACGGTTGCCAGTCCGGTGGAAAAACCAAGGAATATCAGGCACATCAAGACAAGCCCAGCAAGCGCGCCGATGACGCCTCCGGCCAGCGGGTAGGCCCATGCGGAGGCTGAAAGACGCTCTGGATTGATCCATGAGGCGGGCACGGGAATGCGGCTGAGCAGGCTGAGCGCCGTGCCAAGGTCGTCCCATCTGCAATCAAGGCTGTGGTCGGTTTTGGGGCTGTTTTGGTCGGCCATATCTAAACACCTCTTGCGCGCCGGTTATAACTACGCAATGTCCATCTGAAACGCGACCGAGAATTTCTAAATGAGGGTGACTATGAGCGCTGCCGATTTTGCATCACTGGCTGATTTTGTTGATTTGCTGGCGCATATGCCGGATGCGGATGGGGCCAGCACGGATGCGGCCCGTGCGCGCGATGCGGTGCTGACAAAGCCGCCCGGCGCATTGGGGCGTTTGGAGGAGATCGCGATTTGGTATGCCGGGTGGCGCGGCGCGGCGGCACCGGTCATATCCGCCCCTCAGATCGTTATTTTTGCAGGAAATCATGGGGTTACGGCCCAAGGCATATCGGCCTTTCCGGCGGATGTCACTGTTCAGATGGTGGCAAACTTCGCCCATGGTGGCGCTGCGATCAATCAATTGGCCAAGGCGGCAGGGGCAAAGCTGGACGTGGTTGAGATGTCGCTGGACCGGCCCACGGCTGATTTCACCCAAGCCCCGGCCATGGGTGAGGCGGAGCTTTTGGACGCGCTTCAGGCCGGCTGGGCGGCGGTTGATGCGGATGCGGACTTGTTTGTGGCAGGCGAAATGGGGATCGGAAACACCACATCAGCGGCGGCGATGATGGCGGCGCTCTTTGGCGGTGCTGCGAAGTCTTGGGTGGGGCCGGGCACGGGGCTTGATCCGAAAGGCGTGGCGCATAAGGCTGAGGTGGTTGAGAAAAGTGTTGCATTTCATGGGGTTGATGCTCCTTTTGAGGTGCTGCGCTGTTTGGGCGGTCGTGAGATTGCGGCCATGGTTGGGGCCTATGCGTCGGCCCGGCACAAGCGCATTCCGGTGATATTGGACGGGTTTATCGCCAGTGCGGCGGCTGCGGTTTTGCACCGCGCACAGCCCGGGGCGCTGGATCATGCGGTTGCGGGGCATCTGTCCGAGGAGTCTGCCCATGGCGCGATTTTGAAGGAAATCGGGAAGGCGCCCATTTTGGATTTAGGGCTGCGATTGGGCGAGGGATCCGGTGCGGCTTTGGCCATTCAAGTGGTCAAAACCGCACTTGCGTGCCATTCTGGGATGGCCACTTTTGCTGAGGCTGGCGTCGCGGCGGGGTGAGTGGCGAAAAGCTCTTTCGAATCAAAGATTAACGCGACTTTCTTAATGGCATCAATTTGTATGACTTGTGTATGACTCCTGTATGACATCGATATGACAAATTCGGGTCTGGGGCGGGGTTAAGCCTGCGTTCGGTGAGGGTTTGGTAAGCTTGGTTAATGATGTGTGAAGGTGGAGGGTTGGGAGTTAGTCGCGGGCGTGGTCGTTTGGAGCGGCGTCCCGATATGGATATTTGGGGAACATTGAAAGAGGTTGGTTGTGTGCCCCTGTCGAGGGGGCGTGGCCCGGCGTAAAGGATTTTGGGGGCAAAGCCGAGCCGCTCTACGGAACATTGAAAGATGGGGAGGCGGTGCCCCAGTCACGGAGGCGGTGGCCCGGCGAGGTTTGGATGCAGGGTCGCGGGCGGCTATTTTGAACCGATGGCGGTCATAAGCTCGGGCACGGTATCCACCACCTTAAACAGGTCTTTGAGCGTCGCGTCGGCAAAGCCCTCGTCTACCACATGATCGATCAGGCCGAGCAGCTTTGTCCAGTAGCCTTCTGTATTCAATACAAAAATCGGTTTTTTATGAAGGTCCAGCTGGCCCCATGTCAGCACCTCAAAAAACTCATCCAGCGAGCCTGCGCCGCCGGGCAGGATCACAACCGCATCAGTGTTCATGAACATCACTTTTTTGCGCTCATGCATGGTTTGGGTGACCACATAGGAGGTCAAATCGGTTTTACCCACCTCCATATTGACCAAATGTTCCGGGATCACGCCAAAGGTCTCGCCACCGGCGCTTTGCGCATTGCGGGCAACCTCGCCCATGATCCCCACATCACCCGCACCGTAAACCAGACGTATGCCCTGAGCGGCAAGGGCGGCCCCCAAGTCTTTGGCCGCAGCCATATAGGCAGGGTTTTTACCGGGCCGTGCGCCACAAAAGACGAGCAATGATTTGATACGCATAAGTGACATGTCCCTGAGAATCGTAAGTCATTGGCTGGTTTTTACGCCATTCACCTGCGATTACTATCTATGAAACTGTTGAGGTGCGAGCCATGAATTGTGCTTGGGTCGGCCCAACTTGAAAATTTGTCGGAGGGCGCAATGGCGTCGGAAGTATCTTCAAAGACCAAAATTGGCGCAGTGATCGCAGTGTTTGGCGGTCTGGTCGGTGCGGGCATCGTGATTTACGCGTTGCTGGGCGCACGGACTGAGCAAGTCGATCTGGTCACCGGTGATGCGGGGGCAGATGCGGTTGAGGCTGAGCCGGAGGCACCAAGTGCCGAGCCGGAGGCGATGGCCGCGGACGGCACGGACGGCGGCTCTGACGAGGTGTCCGCCCCTGAGGCTGAGCAGGTTGTGACCGGCGATGCGGATAATGCGGGCGGCACGCAGGCCGCGACCGAGGATGCAGAGGGTTCGGAGGTTGGCGAGGCGGCCACTGCGCCGGACGCGGATACGGATGTGGCCAGTGTAGACCTGCCTGAAACCGATGCAGGCACGACC
>CAKZTM010000107.1 GCA_937920555.1 uncultured Paracoccaceae bacterium
CTCGTTGAACCGCTTGATCTCAGTCAAAAGCCGCAAAAAACCCGGCTTCAAGATGTTGCTGCGTTGCGCAAAAATTTTGTCAATCGTGTCGAACGCATATTCAAGTGCGCCGCCTTGCAAAGACATCCCAAAGGACATGTCAGACCATTTTGTCTGAACTCCCAAATGGGCAAACAAAGAGGTCAGGTTCGGGTAGTTCTGATCATTGTAAACAATAAAACCAGTATCCACATTGACGGCTCGTCCCTGCATCTCCAGCGTATGCGTGTTGGCATGTCCGCCAAACCGGTCAGCGGCCTCGAATAAAGTTACGTCATGGCTGTCCTTCAAAGCCAGCGCTGCCCCCATGCCGGAGATACCGCTCCCAATCACCGCAATCTTCACACTAATTCTTCCTATGTTTCTGGTGCGCTTTCGCGCCCGTTTGCTGTGTGTGCTTTGTAAGCTGCAAGAGCCCGTTCACGTCCTTCTTTCAGATCAACCATCGGAGGCAGCTCGCGGGGATCAGGCTTTAGGTCCCACGACCTTGGACTGGCCGCGCGAAAATCCCGTGCCTCTTGGTGGGCCGCATCCAAAAACCGCGCCCGGTAAACGCCGATTGGATCAAATTTCTCAGCCTGCGTTTGCGGATTGAACACTCGAAAAAACGGGGAGGCGTCCGGCCCGCAGCCAGCGACCCACTGCCAGCCCATGGCATTCGATGCCGGGTCCCAATCGGTCAGACACTCCGCAAACCAGTCCATCCCGACCTTCCAATGCACCATCAGATGCTTGGTAAGATATGACGCTACGATCATCCGCGACCTGTTGTGCATTGTTCCGGTCACATACATCTCGCGCATCGCCGCATCCACAATCGGCTCGCCGGTCTCCCCACGCCGCCATTTTTCCGCGTCCGCATTGTCATCGCGCCACGGAAACGCGTCCCAACCTTCCCGCCAATTTGACGACAAAATGTGCGGGGAATGGTAAACAAGGTGGTAGGCGAACTCGCGCCACACAATTTCCTTTAAGAAATGCTCGGCACCGGCGGCCCCTTGCTGCATCGCTTGGCGACCGGCATGCCACATCTGGCGTGGGGAAATCTCGCCGTATGTAAGGTTTTCTGACAGCCGCGAGGTTGCATCGATATCCATGCGGTCCCGCTCGGCCTTGTACGCCCCAATATTGTTATCAATGAAATATCGCAGGCGTTCTTGCGCCGCCGCCTCTCCGACATGCGTGTGCTTGAGCACGACCGCAGCCCCCCGGTCCATGCTTGCGTCAAACCCCCAATCGGACAGAGTTTCGCTATCGGGTTGGCTTTCGGGGATAGGGATCTGGGCCGGCGCAGGTGTCGGATCATCCATGTCGCGGTCGCGAACCGCCTTCCAAAACGGCGTGTAGACTTTGTAAAACGACCCTGCTCCGGTCTCCGTGGTCCAAGGCTCAAAGAGTAATTGACCGTTATGGCTGGTGACTTGGACCAATGTCGACAAATCCGCTTTCACATCCGTGTCGCGTGCAATGGCTTGGGGTGTGTAATCGCGGCAATAATGCAGTCCAACAGCACCGGTCTGAGCAATGACCTCCCGCAGAACCGCAATGGGCGCGCCGCGTCTCAAAATCAGTTGACCGCCCAAATCAGCTATGCGTTGGCCCAGCTTGTCCAAGGCCAGACCCAGACGCCAACTGGGACAGGCGCCCATGTCGTCCACGATCTGGTCACGAATGAAAAGAAAGATAATCGGCGCACCGTCTTTAAGTGCCGCGGCCACAGCTGGGTTATCGGACAATCTTAAGTCCCGGCGAAACCAGACAATGACAGGAGAAACTGAGGGGGCGGGCATAAGAAATCTGGATCCAGAACCGGTGTTTTAAATGATACGCGTGGCATCACATTATGGATCACTCGTCGGCACACAAGCCAAAACACAGCCGTCAACAAACCGCCGCACGGCCCACGCCAGTTAGGTCTGTTGATAACATATCTGTCGGCTATGGGTTGATCGGAGCGCCGTTGGCCGGGTTCCGATCCAATCGCTAGCGCTCTTGGGAAGGGCCCCCCTTGAAAGGCGGCCCCACCCAAAGAGACGCCTGACGTCTGGTGGCTTACACTGCCACGTCCAGCAGCCCCGCGCCCGCAGGAGTTTTGGGCGGCATCAATGTCAATTCTGTCCCACCGGCACGCATCGAGATTGATCCTGCATTAGCCGCGTTGTTGATAACCAGACTGTCACCATTCTCGAAGTTGAGAGACAAATTCTCCCCTTCCCAAACCGCACTCACAGCGCCTGCCTGCATCATCGCCGGATCGCCCAACGCAAATTGCAGATGCGCGCCGTCCGCCAAGTTTACAACATCGTTGCCCATTCCTTCGCGCAGCGACATTTTGGCGGTTCCAACGTTGAGATTGTAGACGTCATCGCCCGCACTACTTTGCAAACCCGACAATCTGTCCCCTTTGATCGTGACATGATCGTCGCCTGCCCCATCACTTACATTTGTGATATTCTTCCCGATGATCGCAAGCCGGTCATTCCCGGACCCGGCATCCACGCCTCTGACAGATAAGCCTTGCACAGAAACCGTGTCATCGCCTTCACCACCACTTACGTTGCCGACACGGGCGCCCATGACATGAATTTTGTCGTCACCTGCACCGCCGGAGACCCCCCAGGCTTTAACCGCCTCGATCCCAATCATGTCATCGCCGGATCCACCGGACACATCGACGGCACGTTGCGCTTGTATGGCGATCCCGTCCGAGCCTTCACCGCCCGAAATATGACGAACAACACCGCCCCGGGCGACAATCCCATCATCGCCTGCCCCGCTTTCGACACGGTTTATCATCTGAGCTTCGGTCACAATGGCGTCTTCACGCTCGGAGCCTTTGAGCCCATTCACTGGCGCTGCAACCTCCGCATCGTCAGCAGATTGTTGCGGTTCTTCCACCGGTTCTGGTTGCTCCGCTGTGCGCTCCACATTGCCCAAAACGTTGCCTGCGAACGCAATCGCAGTTGCACTGTCACTTTCCATAATCAAAGAGCGATAATCGCTGATATTCTCAAAAGCCTGTTTAAGATCCGCAAGAGCGCGGGTCATTTCCCCGACTTTGTCACGCATGTCTGCAAGATAGGCAGGCCTGCTATCGCCAAGTGCAGCCGCATCTTTCGCAACCGCGCGCGGCTCAAGTTTCTTTTCAGTGGCCTCGACGCGCTTTGGCTCGACCTTTGCGGCACTTTCGGACCTGACGTCACTGGCACGCGGTGCCAAGACATCTTCACCCCGCCCATCCTTAATTGCTTGCTGCAACACTTTTGCCGCAACCATGTCAGACCGGATTATTTCCTTGGACTGCGGCGAAGACGAAATCACTAACGCTGTATTCATGGTACCCACCACCTTGCTTGTTTCCCGCCGGTATCATGCCCCACGAAAACCTAATCTTAGTTAAATGGCGGTCGGAATTTATTCCTAAAAACCAAGGTTAACCACAAGCTAACGGTGATCTAACGCATAAAAAAAGGCCCGCCATTCCCATGGCAGGCCCTTGAAAAAACGCATTTTTGATTAAGCGGCAGTTGCGTCCAAACTGGCGCGGAACTTCTCGATTATCTCATCGATGTGATGTTTCTCGGCGATAAACATCGGCGCTAAAATTCCATTGTCGCCGGTAAATTTCACATGCAGGCCGTTCCAGAACATCTCCTTTTGAAGCTGCACACCTCGCGCACCCGGCGCTTTACCTGCAAAAACCTCAATTCCAGCCATGGTCCCGATGACGCGAACGTCCTTAACCATCGGGTGATCCGCAAGAGAGAAACAGGCATCCTCAAAATAGGGCGCCATATCCGCAGATCGCTCAACCAGTCCTTCCTCAGCGATAATATCCATCATCGCGATACCCGCAGCACATGCAGCAGGATGGCCGGAATAGGTGTAGCCATGGAAAAACTCGATCGCACCGGGCGCCGCTTTGTCCGTGACAGTCTCGTAAATCCCGTCCTTGACCGCGACCGCGCCCATGGGAATAGAGCCATTGGTCAGGGCTTTGGCCATGGTCATAATGTCGGGTACAACATTGAACTTCTGCGATGCAAAATTGGTGCCCAAACGACCAAAACCGGTAATCACCTCGTCAAAAACCAACAAGATGCCGTGCTCGTCGCAAATCTCGCGAAGACGCTCCAAGTAACCTTTGGGCGGCAGCAATGTTCCAGTAGATCCAGCGACCGGCTCCACAAAACAAGCACCAATGGTCTGTCCACCATAGGTTTGGCACATGCGCTCAAGATCATTGGCCAACTCGATACCGTGTTCAGGCTGGCCCCGCGTCTTAATCGACGCTTCCGTCCAGGTGTGTCGCATCATCACGACATTTGGCATCACCGACGGGAAGGTCTTGCGGTTGTTGACCATTCCAGACAGCGACACGCCGCCGATATTCACACCATGATAGGCGCGTTCCCGGCTCACCATGCGCGTACGCGCGTCATCGCCGCGGGCCGCATGATAGGCCATCACTATTTTCAAAGCTGTATCGATAGCCTCGGAGCCGGAATTGACAAAAAACACATGATTGATCTCATCCGGTGTCAGCTTTGAGATTTTGTCGGCCAACATGAAACTTGAGGGATGCGCCATGCCAAATGGCGATGTGTAGGTATTGATTTGCATCTGTGCATGCACAGCTTCAATGATCTTCGGGTGACAATGGCCGGCTGGCGAGCAAAACAGACCCGATGATCCGTCCATGATCTGTCCACCACGGTGGTCGGTCAAATAAGTACCCTTGGCTTCGACCACGAGGCGCGGTTCAGCCTTAAAACCGCGATTGTCGCTGAAGGGCATCCATTGAGCTTCAAGAGAGTTTGGTTGCACGTCGTGGGCCATCGGTCCCGCTCCTCGTGTGAGTGTTTGAATTCGATAGCAGAGGTTAGGGCCGCTCTTTCATAACTCGTACATCCAGTTTATGGGTAGTATAAGTCCAGAAAACCGGTGACCCATGTGCCAGTAACATTATCCGAAGATACTTTCTTTCTTCAGCCCCACGCAAGTGGCGGCCTTCAGATGCAGCTGCGCCAATCAGTGGCAGGCGCAATCTTGTCGGGTCGGTTGCGGGTCGATGACCGGATGCCATCGTCGCGCAAACTTGCAGCGCATCTCAAAATTTCCCGGATCACTGTCACCTTGGCCTATCAGGAGTTGGTCGCGGACGGCTATCTCGTATCTCGGGATCGTTCTGGCTATTACGTGGCCGACACCGCGCCAATTGCACAAATCTCTCCCGTGCCCAAAACGCCAACAAAAGCCGTAGATTGGTCGGCGCATCTGACCCGCAAATATTCTGGCGCAAGACTTCTAAGCAAAGCCACGAACTGGCGCGATTACAAATATCCCTTCATCTACGGTCAGGCCGATCCGTCCATTTTCAACCATTCCGCGTGGCGTGCCTGCGCCCACCGCGCTTTGGGGCGGCGGGATTTTGATGCGCTTGCAGGTGACTATGTGGAGGCGGATGACCCGGAACTGGTCGATTTTATCGCCCGCCACACCCTGCCCCGACGGGGAATTGCCGCCCAACCAGAGGAAATATTGATCACGCTGGGCGCTCAAAATGCACTTTGGATTGTGGCCCAACTACTTCTGAAGCCGGGGCGAACTGCGGCGATTGAGAACCCCGGCTATCCGGGCTTGCGCGGAATTTTGGATCAGACCGGTTGCACGGTTTCAGCTGTTGATGTGGACGAAGACGGGCTCCCCCCTCAGGACATCCCGCAAGGCACCAATATTGTGTTTGCCACGCCAAGCCATCACGCCCCTACGACGGTCACGATGCCAATGGAGCGTCGGCGCCTACTGTTGGACAGAGCCGAGCGGGACAACATGATCGTGGTCGAGGACGATTACGAATTTGAGATGTCGTTTCTGCGCCCGCCGCGCCCTGCTTTGCGCTCCATCGACACGACCGGTCGAGTGATTTACGTGGGTTCATTTTCCAAATCACTCTTTCCGGGACTGCGCTTAGGCTATTTGGTCGGGCCGGAACCTCTCATCCGGGAGGCGCGCGCGCTTCGTGCGACCGTCTTGCGCCATCCACCGGGCCATATTCAACGTACAACCGCCTATTTTTTGGGCTTGGGGCATTATGATGCGCTGATCCGGCGCATGCGCAATACCTTTCAGGAGCGCCGCGAGGTCATGTCCACGGAAATCACCAAACTGGGGCTGCAAACCAGCCACGCGTCTGTCTACGGCGGAACCAGCTTTTGGATGAAAGCCCCAAAGCACATCGATACTGCCGACCTTGCCGAAAATCTTCGGACCCAAAGTGTGATTATTGAAGCCGGATCTGCGTTCTTTTCAGAGACCACGCCTGAAAATACCTATTACCGGCTTGCGTACAGCTCAATTGATACGTCCAAAATACCTGATGGTATGCGGCTGATTGCCCGCGCCTTGGAGAGCGGCTGAAGCCTGTCTCCCCTTCGATTTCGTCGAAAGCCGCGTATCAATAAAATTGGCTCTCGTTCTTTACGCTACAAGGACGCCACAAACTGGACTGACCGACGTTTTCAATTGGAGCTATTATAGATCGACTGGCTCTAGAAGGTTGCCGGGCGCTAAGGACGGGGACGAAACTGGGAGTAAACGCTGAAAATTGATGCAAATTCTGCAGTTATGTTGTTTACCTCAGCTCTACAATCTGTCTCAATGAACAAGAACGCGGGCTAACCCGCTCAAGTTTATATCCGCAAAAGGGAGAAAATTGCGATGAAATTTACGAAAACTATGGCCGCCGCTGCCATTGCATTGTCGAGCGTGGCACCTGCCGCAATCGCTGGTGGTCATCTGGAAGAAATCACAGTTGCCTACTTCTTGGAGTGGCCAACACCAAACCAGTTTGCTCAGCAAAACAAGCTTTATGAAGAAGCTATGGGCGTGAAGATTAATTGGGTGTCTTTTGACGCCGGGACGGCAATGTCTGCCGCGATGGCTTCCGGCGATGTCCACATTTCCTACAGCCAAGGCGTGACACCGTTTCTGGTTGCCACAGCTGCTGGTCAAGACCTCAAAGCGATTGATGTAGCGGTATCTTACTCGGACAATGATAACTGCGTTGTGCGCAGCTCTCTTGAGATCGACGCATCCAATGCCAGCACGGAGCTTCCGGGCAAGCAAGTGGGTGTTCCTCTCGGAACTGCTGCTCATTCCGGCTTTTTGGCTCAAATGAAGCATTTCGGCGTGGACCCAGATTCGATGAAGATCGTCGATATGGCACCTGTTGATGGCGCCGCCGCTTTTGCGGCCGGTGAGCTTGACATGGCATGTGGTTGGTCCGGTCCACTTCAGCGGATGAAAGAGCACGGCAATGTGCTCTTGGAAGGCGCTGAAAAGGAAGCTGTTGTTGGGCTGGTGTTCGACGTTGTATCCATTCCAACTGCGTTTGGTGAAGAAAACCCCGATCTCGTCGCCAAGTTCCTCAAAGTGAACGCGGATATGGAAGCAAAGTACCGTACTGATGCGGAAGCAATGTTCCCAGATATCGCAATTGCTGCCGGTATGGACGTGGACTCTGTACGCTCAACCGCTGCCGAGTTCGGCTATCCGACAGTTGAAGAGAAGCTCTCCGACTATTGGTTGGGCGGCGGCGTTCAGGAGTATATGACAAATAGTGCGGCATCTCTTCAGGAGAGCGGTCAGTTGACAGCGCTTCCTGACTACGCACCGCTTGTGGACAGCTCCTATCTGGACGCTGCGAGCAAAATGTAAGCGATCCAGTTCGGATTGACATTTAGGGCGCGGCATCCAGTTCGGGTGCCGCGCCTTTTAAGTTCAACGAGACACACACAGTTAAAGGTAAGGGGCAATCCATGTCAGGACTTATCATCGACAACGTTTCGATGACTTTCGAACTACCCAATGGGGGTAGCGTCGAAGCTCTTAAAAATATCAAACTCGACATTAAGGAAGGCGAGTTGATGTCTGTGCTCGGCCCATCAGGCTGCGGCAAAACGACACTTCTCAATATTCTTGCGGGTTTTCTCGCGCCAACCGCAGGCGAGATCAAGCTCGGTGATGAGTTGGTTAAGGGTCCTGACAGCTCACGCGGAATGGTATTTCAGCAAGGTGCGCTGTTTGAGTGGATGAGCGTCGCTAAAAACATTGGTTTTGGTCCGTCCATGGCAGGCGTCGATCAAGCGACTATCAACAAGAAGGTCACTGAACTTCTTGGCGTCGTCGGCCTTCAAGACTTTGGGGAAAAGATGATCTACGAGCTTTCGGGGGGCATGCAACAACGCGTGGCACTAGCGCGCTGCTTGGCCAATGATCCCGACGTGATCCTGATGGACGAACCCCTTGGTGCGCTTGACGCTTTGACCCGCGAGAAAATGCAAAGCCTCGTTTTGGATATTTGGAAAAAGACCGGCAAAACGATTATTCTGATCACCCATTCGGTCGAAGAAGCGCTGCTTTTGGGCGAACGCCTTCTTGTGATGGCGCCTCGACCGGGGCGTGTTCACAAAGAATACAAACTGCCATTCGCAGAATTGGGGGTTGGCGCGGATCTCCGGGAGGTCAAAAAACACCCCGACTACAACCCTACTCGTGAGGAAATTCTGACCATGATCTGGGATATGGAAGAAGAAATCATGGGTCGCACCGAGGAGACAGCCTAATGGGACAGGAAATCTTAGAACTGTTTGGCTCCACCTTGTGGATGATTGTTGGCATCGCCGCCATTTTTGCCATCTATCTGGCGATTAGCGGCATTTGCTGGTTTCTGTTCGGGCTTTATGAAAAGTCCCGAGACAAGGCAAAAGGCTATGGAAGCCTCAAAACCGTTACTTTCGGGGACGAAAGTTCGGTCGTCGCCAACCGGATCGCCTCCATTGCTGCCGTTCTCGCGATTTTCTTGCTTTGGGGATTGGCGACAGGCTCGAAACTGCTGCCCTTTAGCCTACCGCAACCATTTGTGGGCGATACCCAGTTTGAGTATTCGGCAACAAATGCGGCAGGTGAGACCGACACTGGAACCGTTTTCGTCCGGGTCTTCGAATTCGGCGAAACCGGCGTAACCGCGCCCGAGATTGAACCCGGAGAGGGTTTTGCCAAGAATGACACGATGGCATTGGCTGCGCGTCGTTCAAAATTGATCAAAGCGCAGGACAATGACGACGGTGGCAAAGAAGATGGATACGTCATCACATCCGTAAACGGTCAAGCCATTTCACCAAACCAGTCTGTGGCATTTTCAGACGGCGAAGTCCTGATGACCGGCCGCGGCTCATTATCGGTCAAACCCGGTACCGGCATGACCATGGAGGCCCTGTTCCTGCCGCCACCAGAACAGGTCTGGAGCCGGTTTTGGGATCTCAACGCGAATGGCTATCAATCCGTAGGGCTTTGGGAAAACGTCTTTTGGTCGCTGATCCGCGTGGTTGTCGGATTTGGACTTGGTTGCCTGTTCGGCATCCCTCTTGGATTTGCTATGGGTCTGAACTCGTGGATGCGCGGGTGGTTTGACCCGATCGTGGAATTCATGCGCCCGGTGCCGCCTCTTGCATTAATCCCGCTCGTGATCATCTGGTTCGGTATTGGCGAGCAGGGCAAAATCTCTCTACTCTTCCTGGCCGCGCTCTGGATCATGACGATTGCCGCGCGCGCGGGCGTGTCCGGAGTGAACATCTCCAAGGTCCATGCCGCCTACTCTCTTGGGGCCACCAAGAAACAGGTGCTCAGACGGGTGATCCTGCCAAATTCCCTGCCCGAGATATTCACCGGTGCCCGTGTCGCCATGGGCGTTTGTTGGGGCACAGTTGTGGCCGCCGAACTCGTAGCTGCCGAAAAAGGGGCCGGTAAAATGATCATCGCCGCCTCGAAATTCCAGCTCACAGACATCGTTATTGTCGGCATCATCCTCATCGGTGTGATCGGTTATATGATCGATATTCTGATGCGCCGGGCGGAAAACTTCTTGGTTCCTTGGAAGGGTAAGGGGTAAAGCCCCGACGCGGTCCCTAAGATTTCAAAAGGCCGGAGCATCGCTTCGGCCTTTTTCTATGAGCGGGTCGCTGGTTTCGCATCCCGACTCATGTCTGTGATATATAATCTGGGCAGAGCGCATCCCCCGCGCTGTCAAAGACGTGGCGACCAATCACAAATGCCCTGTTTTGGGACAGATCGTGCTACAGTTTTACCGCATTCCTTGATTAACAGAGGCTTAGTCACCTCATAGAAGAGCCCGCCCCATGTTAGATTATCAAGCGAACAAGCCGTCAGCTGAGCTGTTCTACATCACCCATGATCCGCTAAACTTCCGTCATCTCTGCACCACTTTGAACCTTATCTTGGAACCCACCAATCTACGGTTCCGCCGAATTCAAAAACGCGACAGCGACAGCGCAATTCTGTCCAACCGCAAGCTTAACATTGTTGTGTCCGTTGGAAGTCTGGCAACGCCCTTCAGCACTTCACGTGGCAACCCTTCGCTAAACACACCCCATGCCGATGACCTTCGGCTTTTGGCCGATCTAGAGCACTGCGAAAGCTCGGTCACAGTCTCGATCAGCCCCGGCCCAATGCCCTTTGGAGATGAGATTGGTGACGACCAATTCGACGAACTTTCACCGTTGATTGCCCAAATCGTGGTTAATCACCTGATGAACATGAACCCGGCCAAGGCAGTCTATTGGCAGGCGACTGATCAGCTCATGAGACCCAAACACTTTCTTAACATGATTAATGGGCAAAAGACGCAGTACCGCCCGAAAGAAACCCGATGCGCGTTCGCGCACCAAAGCAAATCTACCAAGCAAGCTCTTCCCAGTTTCGTTGGGCCAAATCTTATCGATGGCACGGACGCGCCTAACTTCGAGCTGACCGGACATCTGGCACGACGTTTCGAAACCGCTAAGTCAGGCCCCAAGGCCGCATTTTTGGTCAGTGCAGCGACGCTCCTTATCGCGCCGATCGCGGGCATGCTTTTGCTGATGTATAATTTCATGGGCGGTGCCCGGCTTAAACAAACGGCCGCCTTGGCGATCTTGGCTGCAGCCTTAACTTTGGCCGGCGACCTTCTAAGCACCAACCACGATATAACTCAGAATGTAAGGTCCAAGCCCATACCCAATGCTGAGACTGCAAGCCTCTAAAACGAACGCCCGCCTCGCACAGCCGTGAAAACACGTCCCGCTCTAGCCCGGCGTCATGCCCCGCAAGCGCTCGGACCGGCGACGCAACAGCTCAACCGTGGTCAAAAGCACAATCGAGATCGCCACAAGCACCGTCGCGACCGCCAGAATGGTCGGGGAAATCTGCTCGCGCAGGCCCGTGAACATCTGCCAAGGCAGTGTCTTTTGCGCCGCTGAGCCCACAAACAGAACCACCACCACCTCATCAAAGGACGTGATAAACGCGAACAGACCGCCCGAGATCACGCCCGGCAGAATAAGCGGCATCTGCACCTTGAAGAACGTCCGCCCCGGAGAGGCGCCCAAATTCGCCGCCGCCCGTGTCAGGGACCGGTCAAAACCCACAAGGGTCGCGGTGACGGTGATAATCACAAACGGAATACCAAGGGCCGCGTGCGCCAAGATCACCTTGATATAGCCGACCAGCCCTTTGGACATGCCAAGTGTGTCCTCCATGAAAAACCCGATCTTGGAGTAGAAAAAGAACATGCCAGTGGCCGAAATGATCAGCGGCACAATCATCGGGGATATCAGGATCGCCATGATCGTGCCCCGGAACGGCACATGGGATTGGCTCAAGCCCACCGCCGCCAGTGTCCCCAGTGACACCGAAATGATCGTGGCCAGAGGGGCGATAATAAAGGAGTTCTTCAGCGGCCGCTGCCAGTCCTGATTGGTGAAAAAATCCTGATAGTGCTTTGTCGAGAACCCCGCCGGATCAAGCCGCAACATCTCCGGCGTGAAGGTGAAGAAGTCCTGCGCGTTGAAACTTAAAGGGATAATCACAAGGATCGGAATGATCAGGAAGGCAAAGATCAGCGCGCAGATCACGCGGAAGCTGTAATACCAAATGCGTTGGCCGGTTGATGCGTATACAGGCAAAGACATGCCGCTATCCTAACTTCACGTTATCAATGCCCACGATCCGGTCGTAGAGCCAATAGAGCGCAAGCACGAGCACCAGCAGGATCGCACCCAATGCTGCCGCCAGCCCCCAATTGAGGCTCGACGAGATGTGGTAAGCAATCCGGTTGGAGATGAAGACGCCCTTGGTGCCGCCCACCAGCTCCGGCGTGATGTAGTAGCCAATCGCCAAAATAAAGACGAGGATCGATCCCGCGCCAATCCCCGGCACCGATTGCGGGAAATACACCCTCCAGAACGCGGTCCAGTTGGTCGCTCCGAGGCTCTTCGCCGCCCGCAGATAACTCGGCGGGATCGTCTTCATCACCGAATAAAGCGGCAGGATCATAAACGGCAACAGGATATGCGTCATGGCAATGATTGTACCTGTGGCATTATTGATCAGTGCGAGCCGCCCGTCATCGGCAATGATACCGAGCCAGACCAGCGTCTCATTGATCACACCCTGATTTTGCAACAGGACCTTCCACGCGGATGTGCGCACCAAAAGCGACGTCCAAAACGGCAGCAATACAAGGATCATCAGCACATTGGCCGTGCGCATGGGCAAGTTCGCCAGGAGCCACGCAATCGGATACCCAAGCAGAATGCATGACCCGGTAATCACGAGGGACATAATAATCGTGCGGACAAAGAGCTTGATGTAAATACGCTCATCCTCGGGCACCCGCTGAATGCCATCAGGGGTATTCTCGCGATCCACAGAGGCCAGAAAATAACCGGCTGTGACCGGATTGGAATAGGCCTGAATGGTCCGCCAGATATCCGCGTTCAGCCATTTCTTGTCCAGATCCTCAAACTCCGCACGGAAATCGGTGATCTCAGACAGCTCCCACTTGCTGATCTTGCGCCCGGATTTACGAAAGAGCGATGCAATCCCGGTCTGCTCGTAATTCAGGCGGGAGCCCAGCTTGGTGTGCTTTTTGGCCTCAATGGCGATCTGTAGATCTTCGGCCAATGCCTTGAAGACAGGCTCGTCCGGGGCTTCGCCAGATTTGAAATCCCATTCCTGAAGCTCAATCACAGTCTGCGGGAGTGTCTCGGACACGATCTTATTCTCAACCGACCGGAACAGCATTTCGCCGATCGGGAAAATGAACGTGACCAGAATAAAGATCAGGAGTGGCGCGATGAGCAGAAAGGCGCGGATTTTCTGGGCGCGCAGCGCACGCGCAAGAGAGCGTTTGAGCGGCGTGCCGTCAGCGGCCAGAACAGGTCCGCTGGCATCGCTCATGCAACACCTTCAACGATGACGATATCACCTGTCGAATTGGCAAGGCGAATTTTCATATTCTCTTGGTATTCCGGGGAGTTATAAAACGTCTTTGCAGCCTCAAGGCTGTCAAATTCCAAAATGACATGGCGCTCTTTGGTCTGCCCCTCAACGGTCTCAGCCGCACCGCCACGCACCAAAAAACGCCCACCGAATTGGGGGAGAAGTTCGTCATTGCGCGCCCCATAAGCCTTATAGGCTTCCGGGTCCGTAATGGTCACATGTCCGATCAGATAACCTTTGGGCATAACGCGCCTCTCGTCAAGATTGTGTGCAGTGCGCCCCGGACCCCGATCCGGGGCCTTTTACAGCGCAAATGTTGGAGGTCCCGGGTCAAGCCCGGAACGCTCCTAAGTCTTAGGTCGTTACTGTGCCAACCACGCCTGGAATTTTGCATCCAGATCGTCGCGGTAATCGGCCCACCACTCGTAGTTATACAAGAAGGTGTTCTTGGCGTTCTCAGGATCAGTTGGCATATGTGGTGCCATATCGATACCCAGTTCTGCGTGCTTGCCTACAAGTGGAGCGGAAGACGCACGTGCCGGACCATAAGAGATGTATTTCGCCTGATCAGCCAGACGCTGTGTGTCTGTGGCGAACTTCACATAGTCCAAAGCGGCAGCCTCACGCTCAGGGGACAGACCCGCTGGAATGATCCAACCGTCAAGGTCGAACACCTGCGCATCCCAGAGCATCGCAACCGGCTGCTTTTGCTCTTCGATCAGAGCAAACAGACGACCGTTATAGGTAGAACCCATGACAACTTCGCCGTCAGCCAGAAGCTGGGGCGTGTCAGCACCGGCAGACCACCAGATCACGTCGTCCTTGATGGTGTCGAGCTTGGCAAATGCCTGTGCCTGACCTTCTTCGGTCTCAAGAACCGAATAAACGTCGTCTTTTGCAACACCGTCACAGATCAGAGCCCATTCCATGTTGTTGATCGGGCGCTTCTCAAGCGAACGCTTGCCGGGATAAGCCTCTGTGTCAAACACAGCGCAGACATCTGTCGGGGCGGTGTCGCCCACGAGATCCGTGCGGTAGCCAAATGTTGTCGAATAAACGATCTGCGGAATGAAGCAGTCCGATACCAACAAATCGCCAAAGTCAGCGGATGCTTTGGAGCCGTCATCGCCATCAGCAAGTTGTGCGTCCGCGTCGATTTCCAGCGCCAGACCTTCATCGCAAAGGCGGATCGCATCAGATGCAACCACATCCACCACGTCCCAAGTCACATTGCCCGCTTCGTTCATGGCGCGCAGCTTGGCGACAGCTTCAGCAGAGCTTTCGTCGTTGATGATGTTCACACCCGGATTGGCGGCCATGTAGGGGTCGTGATAGGCAGCTTGCTGGGATGCAGAATAGGCCCCGCCCCAAGATACGATTGTCATATCCTGAGCCGTTGCCGCAGTCCCGATCATCGCACATGCGCTGACGGTCCCGATAAGTGTTGTCTTGAGCTTCATAGAGCTACTCCCTTGTTTAACTTTTGGGCCTTTCGACCCGCCTTCTCTCCTCACCACACACACTCCGGCGAGAAAAATCTCTGTATTGTCGCC
>CAKZTM010000108.1 GCA_937920555.1 uncultured Paracoccaceae bacterium
GGGCACAACGGTGCTTTTAGAAGCAGCTCACGCGGCCGGCGTCTCCGCCTTTGTGTTTACCTCGACCACTAGCACGTTTGGGCACGCGCTGCGACCCGGCCGGGTTGGTCCTGCTGTTTGGGTGGATGAGGATTTGGCGCCAGACGCCAAAAACATCTATGGTGCAACCAAGCTCGCGGCTGAGAATATCGCCCAAATCTTCCATCACAAACACGGGTTGCCTGTGATCGTTTTGCGAACGTCTCGGTTTTTTCCAGAGGAAGACGATAATGCCGAAACGCGGGCAACTTATCCCGGCGATAATGCCAAAGTGAATGAGTTTCTGTTCCGTCGGGTTGACATTGAAGACGTGGTTTCGGCCCATCTTTGCGCGTTGGAAGCGGCAGGTGGGATCGGCTTTGGACGATATATCATATCGGCCACGTCACCATTTGATCGTTCAGATCTAGTCGGATTATGGAATGACGCGTCGGCGGTTGTCGGACGCTATTTTCCCAGTGCGCCCGAAGCATACCAGAGGTTAGGCTGGACGATGTTTCCAAAGATTGACCGAGTTTATGTGAATGCCCGTGCCCGTACCGAGTTGGGATGGAGCCCGGTTCACAGTTTTGGCGAGGTGCTGTCACGGGTCATTGAAACTGGCGATGTTCGTAGTCCCATGGCCAAGTTGATAGGCGTCAAGGGCTACCACGATCAAGTGTTCGACGACGGGCCTTATCCGGTCGAATGATGCGCGAAGGGTGACAGGTCGAAAAACCGTGCTACCTTCTGGGTAAGGACATTGGCGGAGGAGGTGATTATGCGCGTAATCTTTGTTGCACTTTGCACGGTTTTTCTGAGCCAGACGATGGCGATGGCGCAGCGCATTCCAAGTCACTGTATTGCCTTGGCTGGTCAATACCCGGGCGTTCAATATGCGTCGCTGGGCGGTTTCCCCGAACTTGCAGCCGAGGACGTGCGGCTCCACTATATCGGCCATTCGACATATCTGTTGGAAACATCGGGGGGCCTTACAGTGGCCACGGATTTTACGGGATATGTAGGGCAAGACATTATTCCCAATGTGGTGACTATGAACCGCGCACATTCCTCTCATTGGACCGAGTTCCCTGATCCAGCCATCGACCATGTGTTGAAAGGTTGGGGAGAAAACGGCAGTCCCGCTGAGCACTATCTTGAGTTGGATGAGATGATCGTCCGCAATGTCACCACGGACATTCGTGCCGGAATAGATACACGTGTGCGTGATGACAATTCTATCTTCGTATTCGAAGTTGGTGGGCTTTGTATCGGCCATCTTGGTCATCTTCACCATGAACCGACTGATGAGCATTATGCGCTTTTGGGACGGATGGATATTGTGATGGTTCCCGTTGACGGTGGACGCACTTTGGATACTGCAACCATGCTGCGCGTAATGAAACGGGTTCGCGCACGAGTTGTCTTGCCCATGCATTGGTTTGGGGATGGCACCTTGCAGTCTTTTCTGGCGGGCATGAAGGAAGAGTTTGCGATTGAGTATCCCGACGACGGCGCCGTGACGGTAAGTTTGCGCGATCTGCCCAAAGTTCCAACCGTCTATGTTTTAAGACCTCGTCCCATCTCCAACTGAGACTTGCGGAGCTTGCAGGTTTGGGGGATGAAGTGCAGATGAGTTTTCCACAAGGCCTCCGATGTCATTGAACGTGGCGAGTGACGACTTCTTGCGCGAGTTGGATGCGAGCCTGCCAGGCGTGATTTGCCCAGTAGAAGCCCGCTATCTTGAAGAGCCTCGTGGGGTTTTCCATGGGCAAGCATCGGCCGTGTTGAAGCCACGCTCGGTGGCAGATGTCTCTCATATCTTGGCGCGGTGCAATGGGGCGCGCGTGGGAGTGGTGCCTTATAGCGGTGGCACCGGTCTTGTGGGTGGGCAGATATGCGAACAGCCGGGACGCGTTTTGTTGTCGATGGAGCGGATGACTTCCATTCGTGAAATTTCAGTTGATGATCAAACGATGGTTGTGGAAGCCGGGGCGATTTTAAAGTCGATTCAAGATGCGGCTGATGATCTTGAGTTGTTGTTTCCTCTGTCTTTGGCATCAGAGGGCTCTTGCCGGATTGGTGGGAACCTTGCGACCAATGCGGGCGGCGTGAATGTTGTTCGTTGGGGCAATGCGCGCGAATTATGTCTCGGCGTGGAGGCGGTTTTGGCCGATGGCACGGTGGTCCATGGCCTGAAGTCTTTGCGCAAGGACAATACGGGCTATGATCTGCGCCATCTTTTGATTGGATCAGAGGGGAGTTTGGGCGTCATTACCGCCGCACGTTTGCGGTTGTTCCCCAAACCCGTTGAGGTGGTTACATCGCTCTTGGAAGTTGATTCTCCCGATGTGGCACTGTCGCTGTTGCGCGCGTTACAGCGGCGGTTCGGCGAAACGATCTCCGCGTTTGAGTTGATAGACGCAACTGGCGTCAGTTTTATTCGAGAGACAATGCCCGACCTTGTTCTGCCGCCGATTGGTGAGGCAAAGTGGCAGGTCTTGGTGGAGTTGGGGACAGGGGAAGGCGCGGCATTATCTGCCCGTTTTGAGGCGGCTTTAGCGGACGCAATGGAAAGCTCCATGGTTCTGGGAGGGCACATCGCGCAATCTGAGGCTCAACGGCTGGCCATTTGGCGCATGCGCGAAAGCATCCCAGAGGCAAACAAGCGCGTAGGCGCTGTCGTCAGTTCTGATATTTCGGTGCCGATCGGGCGCATTCCCGAATTCATACCTCGTGCGCGTGACGTTATTCAAAGGATCAATGCCGAGCTTCGTGTGAATTGTTTTGGGCATCTGGGTGACGGAAATTTACACTACAATATTTATCCGCCTAAAGGGCGCAGCAAGACGGAGTTTGGCAACCTTCGCGAGGAAATTAAGACGGCGATCCATGATTTGGTGTACAGTTTCGATGGCTCATTTAGCGCGGAACATGGAGTAGGGCGCCTGAAGGTCGGTGATTTAGCCAAATACGGTGATACAGGAAAACTGGCGGCCATGCGGGCCATCAAAACTGCGCTTGATCCTAACGCCATCATGAACCCTGGTGCTGTGGTGTCAGCCGGTCCTTGAGTTTACTCGCTCGGTTGGGCGACATTTTTACTGAGAGCGTTCCGCTTTAAATCTGAATCACCTAAAGCTATCTGAAATCAGAGATTTCAACGCGTCAGGTGATGCATTATGTCTCAAGTTAAAAGCAAAAAGCTTTAGTTGCGGGTTAAGCTCCAGTCATCGGCATCTATGGCAAGAAATGCCTCCACTGCGGCTGTTGCAATGACATGCGGAGTACCACCGTTCGTATCTTCGACATCCAATCCGCCCTCGACAACTGTTACATTCGCCTTACCCCGTGGGAGCGTAGCGGCCACAGCAGTTGTGTCAACTTGATCAGGTTGGGAGACGCCGATTGTGACCTCCACCCGCATATCTTTGTGGTCATATCCCAATGAGGTGAAAAGCGTGATGGAGGAGTGGTGAAGCGCGTCTTGAACGGCCCGGCAAGCGGCCTTTGTGTAGTCGCCGCCGTAAAGATCATTACCCGTTCCCATTTCCAGAATAATACGTTTCACGGTCATACCGTTGGCTCCATGTCAAAGGAAACCGAAATGGCTGCGTTCGCAACCACAGTGATCCCATTTCCACCTGGTTTTTGAATATCCAGACCACCCTTTGTGATCTGAATATTGGGTTGGCCATAAGGGAAAATGGATTTTAGCGCGTCGGCATCCACAGCATCTGGTTTTTGTACACCGATCTGCACATCGATAATCATGTCATCTTTGGAGAAACCGAAAAGTTCAGCTACTGAAATTGAGTTGTGCCAAAGGGCGTCTTTAATCGCCCGAGCTGCGGCTTTTGTGTAGTCCGACCGTCTGAGCGATGATCCCATGCCGAATTCGACGAGTATGCGTTTTTTCGCCATGCCTAAACCTCTAGAATGTCTATGCGAAACGATACCAAACGTGGGACCACGACAACATCGAAAAATGTTTTAGAAGATAGTTCCATTCGAAGGCAGGGCGTCGCACCGTTAAATTGGCGGCCGAAATATTTGGACGATCCAACGAAAGGCGCCTCTTCCCGGGTAAGGAAGAGGCGCTAATATCAGACAGCGAGTCTGAGGTTTTGCAAGCAGCTGTTCCAATACACGGAACATCTATGTGATACGATTTTAATCCTTTCGAAAAGATTAACGCGCGAATAAAACCGAAGAAATTAGCATATTACTTTTTCCTAAGTCGTCATCTCTAAGTATCGGTTTGCATTATGAAAATTAATTCGAACCTTATTCATTTTGCGTTGCAATATGGGAGGGTCTGAATTGATTAATCGCCCTCGAATGCGCAAAGTGCGTGAACGTCAACACCGAGCGCCTCAAGTCGCTTCCGGCCGCCCAAATCTGGTAGGTCGATGACGAATGAGCATGCCACGATATTGCCGCCCAAGCGTTCGATCAACTTGATCCCCGCCTCGGCCGTACCTCCGGTTGCCAGCAGATCGTCCACAATGAGAATGTTGTCACCCGGCTCAACTGCGTCATCGTGAATCTCCACGGTCGCCTCGCCATATTCAAGTTTGTAGCTCTGCTCAATCGTTGCAGCGGGTAACTTGCCTTTCTTGCGCACTGGCAGAAAGCCAACGGAAAGCTGATGGGCCACCGCCCCTCCCAAAATAAAACCCCTAGCCTCGAGACCAGCGACCCGGTCAATCCGCTTGCCAATGAACGGGTGCAATAGATGATCCACCGCCAAACGGAAGCCACGCGGATCGTTAAATAACGTGGTTACATCGCGAAACATGATGCCTTCCTGTGGGAAGTCGGGAATGGTCCGAATATAGTCTTTGACGGTCTTCATGCGCTGGCTTTCGTGACGCGGGCGGTGATGGCCTCTAGTTTTTCCATCAAGGCAGGATCGCGCTTGTCAGGTGCAGTCATCAGGCCAAATTGCAAGGCGTGATCGCATCCGTGTGGGCAGTCCACATGATGGGATCCTAAAATCGGTGTGACGGCCTTGATCAAGGTACGGGCATTTTCAGAATTGGCAGTCAGTGTCGCGATAATCGCTGAAATATCGACTTCTCCATGATCAGGATGCCAGCTGTCATAATCTGTGATCATGGCAACGGCGGCGTAGCAAATCTCTGCCTCTCGGGCGAGTTTGGCCTCTGGCATATTGGTCATGCCGATTACATCGCATCCCCAAACCTCGCGATACATCTTGCTCTCAGCAAGGGTCGAAAATTGTGGCCCCTCCATTGCCAGATAGGTGCCACCGCGGTGTGTTGTGATCTCAAGCGATGTGGCGGCATCTTGCAGTGCATCCGATAGCCCCGCGCAGGTTGGGTGAGCGAGAGAGACATGGCCCACACATCCGCTGCCGAAGAATGATTTTTCTCGGTTTACGGTCCGATCAATGAACTGGTCCAGAATAACGAAGTCACCAGGTGCGAGCTCCTCGCGAAAAGACCCGCAGGCAGAGACAGAAATTATGTCTGTAACACCGAGCCGCTTGAGCGCATCAATGTTGGCGCGGTAATTAATTGAGCTTGGAGAATGGATGTGGCCCCGTCCATGTCGGGGCAGAAATGCCATATCAACACCGTTGAGTGTGCCTTTGAGGATATCGTCGGAGGGATCACCCCAAGGGGATCTGATGGCGCTCCATTGCGGGTTTTGCAGCCCATCTATGTCATACACACCGCTGCCGCCAATAATCCCAATGGTTCTATTCATAGCCGTCTCCTTGGTTGTGGATCGTTTTAGAGTGTTGGCGGCACGGATGGAAGGTGGCAGCGTACGCTATGGCCCCGACAGCGTTTAGCGCTCGTTCTTTGCATAAGCCCACTTCTTTACTCCATTAATGGAGTGGAGTTAAATTAACTAATAATATCAAATTGTTGGATGTGTTTTGTCGCAGATTTCTGTGGTAGCGCTGAAGTGCTAATCATCGGGTCTGTTCAGTTCAAAGACCTCATTGATTTGGGCGTAATCACGGTAACCCAGTCGGGCTATATGTTTCGCTAGGGTTACATCATAACGTCCGTTGCGAAGCATTTCGTCTTTGATATGGACACCCGTGACTTCGCCAATGATGAGTTCGTACTTGCCGTTAGGTAGGTCCACGACCTGATAAGTCCTGCATTCAAGCGCGGCAGGTGCTTCACCCACATAAGGGCAAGCAACGCTTTGCCCTGGCATCTTTGTGAGCCCCGCTTTGTCGAATTCATCTACCCCATAATCGAAGTGTTCCGTGGAGATATTCATCTCGCGTTTCAGCGTGTGGCCCACAATATTTACGGTGAACTCACCTTGCGCACGCGCATTTCTTGCGCTGTCTTTGACAGTGTTGAACCCGTGCTTTTGAGTCTGGCTGGCGAACATAACCATTGGTGGGCTGTCGTTCACACCATTAAAGAAGGAGTAGGGAGCAAGATTGGCAGAACCATCCTCATTGAGAGTGGAGATCCAAGCGATGGGCCGAGGAGACACAATGGCCTTGAACGGATCGTGTGCAAGTCCGTGACTATTGTTGTCGGTGGTATAAAACATTGTCGCTCCATTTCAGTTTGCCCAAGAGATGGCCGCATGTTACGCCCTTTTCGAACGGCCGGTTTGAGCTTGAGGAACAGTTAACGGGTTGCTCCGTGAAGGCAATAGCCTGCGGTTTGCGAAGGCTTTATGCGGGTGGTGGATGTATCAGATCACATTGGAGCAAGCGGCGGACTGGTGGGAAGTAGAGGCCATCTTTGATACGGCTTTTGGTCCCGGGCGAACTGGTCTGTCCTCATACCGGCTGCGTGATGGTGTCCTTCCGGTCGACAATCTGTGTTTTGTAGCGCGTGATGAGATGGGCATTCTCGCAGGATGTATTCGCTTCTGGCCAATTCAGATCGGAGACCATGAGGGTCTGCTCTTGGGACCAATAGCTGTGCATCCAACCCGACAGGGCGAGGGACTGGGTGGCATGTTGATGGCGCACGCCTTGGACCGCGCACGAGAATTGGGATGGGCACGGGTTCTTTTGGTCGGAGACGCGTCATATTATGCCCGGTTTGGATTTAACAAAGTCGATGGTGTCGAGATGCCTCCACCAACCAATCCAGACCGTGTGCTTGGGCAGTCATTGGTGCCCGGTGGGTTTGATGATGTGACCGGGTTGGTTCAGCCTTGGAAGCTTAAGTAGCGGGCTTTCTTAAGACTTTTGTTATGCGACAAATCTCTGCCTATACGGCGCTCGTCTTAGCTTCTTTCGGCCGCGCCCATTTTTTCCCCCACGATACCCGCTGGTGCAACTGGTGCCGGCGACAGTTCAAAGTGGGTGTCTTGGGCGCGCAGATAGTCTAATACGCCGTCGCGCACGGATTGTTTGCCTTGGCGGATTTCTGCGTCAATCACACCGCGTAAATCGGCGAGATTAATTTCGCGCAAAAGCCGTTTTACGGGGCCGATCGAAGCGGGGCGCATGGACAGATTTCGCAGGCCCATTGCCGCAAAACAGGCGGCTTCGATGGGCCTCCCCGCGTCCTCCCCGCAAAATGAGAGTTTTGTGTCTGTCCCAGTACAACGCTGTACAATCCGCTCAATCAGGCTCATGAAACTGACATTAAGTGTATCAAACCTTCGGCGCACCATTTCGTTTTCACGGTCAGCCGCGAAGAAAAATTGCTTCAGATCATTGCCGCCAATAGAAATGAAATCTGCCATTTCAAAGAATTGCCGTGGAGAAAAAGCAAGGCTTGGGGTTTCGAGCATTGCGCCGATTTGGATCTGATCATGGACTGGATGTCCGAGTGCCTTCTCGGAGGCAATGACATCAAGAAACAATTGTCTGGCCGCTTTGAATTCGCCAAATTGAGCAATGAATGGGAACATGACGTGCAGCTGACGGCCATTTGCGCCACGGATTAGCGCTTGCAATTGCATGCGCATAACACCGGGACGATCCAAACCTAGTCGGATCGCGCGCCATCCCATTGCTGGATTTGGCTCAGCCATCTTTTTCATATTCGGCAGCACTTTGTCTGAACCAATGTCGAGCGTCCGGAAAATTACGGGCTTATCGCCAGCGCTGTCCATGATGCTTCCATAGAGGGCTGCTTGCTCAGAACGTTTGGGCATTTTTGAGCGGATCAAGAACTGCAATTCGGTCCGAAAGAGACCAACACCATCCGCGTTACATGTGGGAAGACTTGGTAAATCTGCCATTAAGCCCGCGTTCATCCAAAGGCCAATTGTAATACCGTCTTTGGTGGTCGCCTGCTTATCACGCAGGGCTGCGTAAGCCTCCTGCGCTTCTTCCATCATTGCTGATTTTTCGCGGAAGGCATTTCGAACGGCGTCGTCAGGGCGCAAATGTACGGTGCCTGCATCGCCGTCCACTAGAATGTTGTCGCCCTGCATTGCCTCGACCGTGATACGGGTTGCCTGAAGCACAAGGGGAATGGCGAGGGCGCGCGCTACTATGGTCGCATGACTGCCGACCGAGCCCTCCTCAAGAACGACGCCTTTGAGTTTGCGGCCATAATCCATCAACTCACCGGGGCCAATGTTTCTGGCCAAAAGGATCGCATCTTGTGGAACATCTGCCGTGGTCTGACCGCTCAAAACCCGCAGCAGCCGGTTCGACAAATCATCCAAATCATGTAGGCGTTCTCGCAGATAAGCATCTTTGACGCGTGCCATGCGGGCGCGGGTAGCAGATTGTTCTTTCTCAACAGCAACCTCGGCGGCCAATCCGCTTTCAACGCCTGCCTTCAGGCGAGCCAACCAGCCTTTGTCATTGGCAAACATCTTATAGGCTTGCATCACGTCACGAGATTCGTGTCCGTGGATGTAATCGGCTGCGAGCATTTCGTCGACTTCAGCGCGCAATGTTTCCATCGCAACCATCAGGCGCTCAGTTTCGCTATCGACATCTTCGGCCACAGGGTTTTGAATAACGATATGTGGCTCGTGAAGGAACACGCGCCCTTCCGCCGTGCCTTCCTGCCCGATCAAACCGTCGATGCTGTAGGGCAGTTTGTGGCGCGCGCGCATGGCTTGATTTTCGCCGACAAAAGCCCCCAGCTCGGTCATTTCTGCCAAGACCATAGCCACAACTTCGAGCCCGTAAATCTCGTCTTCGGTATAGAGCCGGGCGTCCTTATTTTGGATCACTAGAACGCCAAGTATTTCGCCCAAGCGCTGGATTGGCACACCAAGAAAGGAGGAGTAAATCTCCTCTCCGGTTTCGGGCATATACCTAAAGCCCTTTTGAGCAGGAGCGTCCGCGGCAGAGATCGGATTGGCAGTTTTGGCGATCCGCCCGACCAGACCTTGCCCCACACGCAAACGGGTCTGGTGCACAGCCTCCTTTTTCAACCCTTCGGTCGCACAAAGCTCAAGCGTGTCTTCGTCGCGCTTGAGATAGATGGAGCAAACTTCGGCCACCATGCTGTCGGCGATCAGCGTCACGACGCGGTCAAGCCGCTCCTGACCCTCGGCCGCTTCTGCGAGGGCGTCTTTCAGGCGTTTCAGTAGAACGCGGGATTCAACACCCGAACTTGAAGTCATGGAATGATTTGCGCCTTATGCGGTTTTCTCCAACTCAAATGCATCATGCAATGCATTCACCGCAAGTTCCATATATTTACGGTCCACCAGGACAGAGACTTTAATCTCGGATGTGGAGATGACTTTGATGTTCACACCTTCGGCTGAGAGCGCCTTGAACATGGTCGCCGCCACGCCCGCATGAGAACGCATTCCGATGCCGACCACCGAGACTTTGGAGACGTCTTGGTCGACAACCAGATCGCGGTAGTTGATCCCGCCTTTGGTCTTGGCTTCTTCCATAACGGTCTGTGCCCGTGTCAGGTCGTCGGATGGACAGGAGAATGTCATATCCGTGCGGCCATCCTCGGAGATGTTCTGCACAATCATATCCACATTAATGCCGGCCTCAGCCAATGGTCCAAAAATGGCGGCCGCTATTCCGGGGCGGTCAGCAACCGAGATAAGCGTGACCTTGGCTTCATCACGGCTATAGGCGACGCCGCTGACTACATTACTTTCCACGATTTCCTCCTCGTCACACACGAGTGTTCCGGGTGTGTCTTCAAAGCTGGACAGGACCTGCAGACGCACCTTGTTGCGCATGGCCATTTCAACAGACCGAGTTTGCAGAACTTTAGCGCCAAGCGAGGCCAGTTCCAGCATCTCCTCATAGGCGATTTTGTTGAGTTTGCGGGCTTTTTTGGTGATCCGGGGGTCGGTGGTATAGACCCCGTCCACGTCCGTGTAGATATCACATCGCTCGGCCTTGAGAGCGGCTGCAAAAGCCACCGCCGTAGTGTCAGAGCCGCCACGTCCCAGTGTGGTGATCCGACCATCGGGCGCAATTCCCTGAAAGCCTGCGATTACCGCGTGCATGCCTTCATTAAATTTGGCATCTAGATTGGTGGTGTCGATTTCTTCGATCCTGGCCGCACCATGGGCGTCGGTTGTTTTGACGGGCACCTGCCAGCCTTGCCAACTACGCGCAGGCACGCCCATCTCCTGTAAGGTCAGTGCCATCAGACCTGCGGTGACGTTTTCCCCCGACGACACTACCGCATCATATTCTCGCGCATCGTAAAGGCCGGGACCATCATGGCCCTCTGGTTTGGACGCGGACCGCACCCAACCTACCAGTTCATTGGTCTTTCCGGACATAGCTGAAACGACTACGGCCACATCGTAACCGTTGTCGACCTCGCGCTTTACCTTTTCAGCAGCGTTGCGGATGCGATCCAGATCGGCCACCGAAGTGCCGCCAAATTTCATGACCAGACGGGGCATGCTGTTTATCAAGCGCCTGCATTTGTTGAAGTCGCGCCTCTATTACGGGCACGCGCTGCTAGGTGCAACATGAATGCGCTTAGGTGTTTAAGTCTAATTCTAGGGGCGATCAGTTTACTTTAGTCTTGTTGCTTGACCAAGGCAGCGGAGCCACCGGAATGCCCTCATCCCAAAGCGCCTTGGCGTCCCGCCCCTGCGCCTCGCCAAAAATGGATCGCTCGGGCGCATCTCCATAGTGAATTGCGCGAACCTCATCGACGAACTTATCCCCAACATTTTCCGATGTGGCCTCTACATGATCCCGCAACTGTTTCATGGCCTCTTCTGCGGGCGACATAGGACTTTGCAAAGATGTGGACTCAGCTAAAGGCGCCGATATTTCCGACTTTGACTTTGAGGGGAGGTTGACACGAGGCGCCATGATCGCTTTTTCCACGTCCAAATGCCCGCAAACGGCACAGGCAAGCTGGCCGGCCAAGCGCAGCTTTTCGTAAGCTTCGGAGTTCTGGAACCAGCTTTCAAACTGATGCCCATCCGCACATTTTAACGTATATTTTATCATGTCCGCTCGCACCCTACAGCAGCGGAACAATAAAGTGGTTAAGACTGAATGCAATCGCCTTCTCGCCATTGCAATCTGGTGTTATGGTCGCGCCAAAAGACGTGGGGCTTCATGAGCGAAAAAGTAATAAATACTCTGGTGGGCGCCGGTGCGTTTGCGGCTCTGGCCTTGTTGGTGAGCCAATTTGAGACCTCACCCATTGTTCTTTTCCTAATTTTTTTCGGACTTTCGGCCGTTGCATTCTTGGGGTTTCTGGCATTCCAGAGCACGTCGGAGGATATACAGCGCGATCGTGCCCATCCAATCTTGCCTGTTGGATTTGGCCGGGCTCTGCTCGAGAAAATGCCATCCGCATTGATTTTGATTAACGACAAAGGCCGGATCACTTATTCTAATTCGGCTGCTCGGGCTTTAGTCCCGCGTCTCAAAAATGGGGATCACTTTGCTAATCTGTTTCGCGCGCCCATTTTTGTTGAGTCAGTCCATGCGGTTTTGAGTAATGGAGAGGGGCGCAGCACAACGTTTTCGCTGCCCGGCCAAGATCGCGTGTTTGAGGCGCAGATTCTGGCTCTGCCACCCGGTAGTGACCTGGGCGAAGATCAGCAGGTCATTGTGCAGGTAGAGGACCGTACCAAGGACAAGCGCGCAGAGCAGATGCGCAGCGACTTTATTGCTAATGCCAGCCACGAGCTGCGCACACCCTTGGCGTCAATCATGGGATATATTGAGACTTTACAAGGCCACGCAAAGGACGATCCAGAGGCGCGTACGCGGTTTTTGGAGATTATGGGCAAGCAAGCGGGCCGCATGAACCGTCTGGTCGAAGATCTAATGTCTTTGTCCCGGATTGAATTGAATGCGCATATTCCGCCACAAGAAGATTGCGATATCCACGCGCTTGTTTTGGAGGTTGGAGCCGCCTTGAAACCGGTAGCTGAGAAGGCCGGGGCAACAATCAACATGCAGCTTGATTCTGGTCTCCATACGGTACGCGGTGACCATGATCAGCTTGTCCAAGTTGCGACCAATCTGATTGATAACGCGATTAAATATGGTGGTGGCGAAGTTTCGGTGACCCAAGCACCGCCAAACGAGAAATACCCGCGCATGGTTGGAATTTCAGTAGCGGATCAGGGCGCTGGCATATCCAGAGATCACCTCCATCGCCTAACAGAGCGATTTTATCGCACAAATGTTGCGCAAAGCAGGAATTCTGGTGGCACGGGTTTGGGCCTTGCGATTGTCAAACATATCCTCAACCGGCATGGCGGGGAGTTGCAGATTGAATCCCAAGAAGGAGAGGGAAGCCGATTCACATTTTGGGTACCTGAGGTTAACGAACCTGTCATAAAAGAGGGTGAAATTGCTTCGAGGTTCAAAGAAGCACTATAAATAACAGTCGGTTAACATGTCATAGAACTGTCATGAAACTGCAATATAACCTTGTCCAAACAGTTTTATCTTCTGCACGGGTCGACAGGTGTCGGCTGTTAGATTTCTTGATCCTTACAACGGAGACCATCCCGTGAATATTTCTAAGCTCTTCGCGCTTACTGCGGCTTCTGTCATTTTCGCAACTGCCGCTCAGGCACGAGATCAAATTCGTATCGTTGGTTCATCTACGGTGTTTCCATTTTCGACCGCTGTGGCGGAGCAATTCGGAAAAACCACAGATTTCGCTACCCCGGTGGTAGAGTCTACCGGCTCAGGCGGTGGATTGAAGCTGTTTTGCTCCGGCGTTGGAGTTGAGCACCCCGATATCGCGAACGCATCGCGGCGTATAAAAGCCTCGGAATTTCAGCTGTGCCAAGACAATGGCGTTACGGAAGTTGTGGAGAGCATCGTCGGATATGATGGCATCGTCGTTGCCAATGCAATTGACGCCCCAGAATATGACTTAACAGTGGGGCAGATTTGGATGGCGCTGGCTGCAAATGGCCCGTTGCCAACGATGTGGAATGAGATCGACCCAGCCCTTCCCGTGACCAGGATCGAGATCCTTGGGCCGCCGCCGTCTTCAGGAACCCGTGATGCTTTCGAAGAGCTGGTTATGGAAGCCGGTTGTGAAATGGCTGGCGGCGACTGTGAAGAGATTGAAATTCGCTCAGATGGCGTTTGGATTGATGCCGGTGAGAACGATAATCTGATGGTCTCTAAGCTCGCGGCAAACACCGACGCAGTGGCGGTGTTTGGCTTTTCCTTCCTGGATCAGAATTCTGACAGTGTTAAGGGTGCCTATATCGGGGGTGTTGAGCCAACTTTCGAAAACATCGCAGATGGAGATTACCCGGTGTCGCGTTCGCTCTATTTTTACATTAAAGCGGCGCATGTTGGCGTGATCCCCGGAATTCAGGAATATGCCGAAGAGTTCGCTTCTGACGCTGCTGCCGGCGAAGACGGCTATCTGATCGATAAGGGTTTGATCCCGTTGTCAGAGGATGCGTTTGAGGCAAATGCTGAAATGATCGATAAGTTAATGACGCTTGATGGCGCGGTGCTGAAGTAAGGTGTAAAGGGGCTGACCTCCGGGTCAGTCCCCTTCTTTTTGAAAGCCCTCCTTTTTGGGGGCAATGTCGCGAGTAAGCCCTGTTCGGGTCCTCATAATTCGGAGCGATACCAAATGCTGTCTTTTGCGGTCCTCATGATCTTCGCCTCTTCTTTGGTGTTTTTTATTGCTGGGCGTGCAAAAGCGGTTCAGTCGGTCAATGGCGCATATGCGACGCTCCACTCTCGGCCAAGTTATCATGGGATGTATTCGTCGCTTTGGGCGTTGCTGGTGGGGATGCTTTTGCTGCTCGTGGTCTCGGTTGTTTGGAGCAATCTCAATGACCGGGTGCTGATGGGGGCAGTTCTTGATGCTGCTCCAGATATCTCGAAAATTGATGCTGAACTGGTTTTGTCGGACGCTAAATCTATCGCGCAAGGCAACATCGCATCGAAAACCGATGCGTTGCGGTCGACGCTTGCGCAACAGGCCAGCGCGATTGAAGGACAGCGCCTTTGGGGTAGTGTCATCATTTCTATTCTGGGCGCGCTTTTCGCGGGTCTTTTGACAAACCGCCAAATTGATCGTGATTTTCGTGCGCGCAACCGCTCCGAAAAACTAGTCACCGGAGTGCTCATGGTCTGCGCGATCATAGCGATTCTGACAACAATTGGGATTGTTCTCTCCCTGATTTTTGAGACGCTACGCTTTTTCAACCAAATCGAGTGGCAATGGTGGAAGTTCCTGTTTGGAACAACATGGTCGCCCCTTTCTGGTGTTCATGATGGTGTGCTGGATGCTGACAAAGTAGGGGCTGCACCGCTGTTTGTTGGGACATTCATGATCACAATCATTGCGATGATTGTCGCTGTTCCGATTGGCTTGTTTGCAGCGATTTATCTATCTGACTTCGCATCCCCGCGAGTTCGGCTCTGGGCTAAACCCATGCTGGAGATACTCGCGGGTATCCCCACGGTGGTTTACGGATTCTTTGCGGCCATTACGGTGGCCCCTTACATTCGCGGCTTTGGTGAAAGCATCGGGCTCTCAGTTGCGTCGGAAAGTGCGTTGGCGGCGGGTGTGGTTATGGGGATTATGATAATTCCGTTTATTTCTTCACTCTCAGATGACGTGATCAACGCAGTGCCCCAATCTTTGCGGGATGGGTCTTACGGTCTGGGGGCCACAAAGGCCGAAACCATAAGGCAGGTGGTTTTACCGGCAGCTTTGCCTGGCATCGTGTCTGCGATTTTGCTGGGTGTGTCGCGCGCCGTTGGTGAGACGATGATTGTTGTGATGGCCGCTGGGCAAGGCGCGAACCTGACGGCCAATCCGTTGGAGGCCGTCACGACCGTGACGGTGCAAATCGTAATGTTGATTACCGGCGATACCGAAGCGTCAACAGCGGCAGGGCCCGCCTTCACGCTTGGATTTACGCTCTTTTGCGTGACGCTGGGGCTCAATGTGATAGCTCTGAAAGTGGTACGAAAGTACCGCGAGCAATATGATTAAGGAGTTTGCATCATGGTCAGCATGACGAAGCTTTCCGGCTATCACAGCTCCGCTGCATCGAACGCTCGGTTGAAAAAGCGCCATGCAGCAGAAGTGCGGCTAAAGGCATACGGGATCATTGCAATTGCTCTGGCAGGCTTGGCATTGCTCGCTCTACTTTGGTCTATCGTGGGTAAGGCGACAGGCGCTTTGACCGAGCACTACATTACCCTGCCTGTTGATCTGGAAGCGGCCGAGATTGATCCTGACAATATTGGCAAGGCCAATTTTGGTGGATTGACCAAAGATGTTCTCAAAGAGCAGTTTCCTATGGTGACAAATCGCAAAAGCAAAAAACTGCTTTATGATTTGGTCAGCAGTGGCGCCGGTTTTGAGTTGCGGCAAGATATTTTGGACGATCCCAGCTTGCTAGGGAAACAGATCGAGTTCGACTTTTTGGCTTCTGACGTGGCGGACTTGTATTTCAAGGGTACATTTGGGCGATTGGACGGGGTCGAGACATCCGGTGATCTAACTCTTATCGCTGACGACAAAGAGATCGAGGTTATCTCCTCTGCCCCGGATTTTATAGCCGCTCTTGAGGTTGTGAAAGCCGGGCTGCTCGACCGGGCACGGGTGCTCAGACGGCAGGCCAAATTACAAGACAACGGGGTACAGGAATTTATTCGTCGGGCTGACCGCGCTGAGGATAACGCCACAAAAGAGGCGGCCTTGGCGCAAGTGGCAACCCGCGAGACTCAGCGTGATGGGCTGTTAGCGCAGGCCGATGAGTTGGAGCGCCGTGCCGCCGCTGAGGGTGGGAATGAGAAAATTGGCCGGAAAGAGCCGTCCCTGCTGCTGAAAATCGGTGATGGCTGGATAAAGATGACTGAAGTGACGCCCAACGGCGGTCGCGGTGAGGAAATCTTGCCCATTGGTGACATAACGTCTGTGCCCGCGGGCGGCTGGCTCTACTATGTGGCCGACCAACCCGAAGTTTCACGCAAAGTGTCTGATAATCAGGCGGTTTGGCTAGAGACACTGCGCGACAAAGACGCGGTCAAGAAAACACTCAACTGGCGGTTTTTTTCCTCTGGTGACAGCCGGGAGCCTGAACTGGCCGGTCTATGGGGGGCGATTGTTGGCTCCTTTTGGACAATGTTGGTCACTTTTTCCGTGGCATTCCCAATCGGAGTTTTGACGGCGATTTATCTAGAGGAGTTCGCTCCAAAAACCCGTTTCACGGACATAATCGAGGTGAATATTAATAACCTTGCCGCCGTGCCGTCGATCATCTTTGGTCTGCTGGGTTTATCTGTTTTTCTTGGGTTTTTCGGGATGCCGCGCTCGGCACCTTTGGTGGGTGGTTTGGTGCTTGCGCTCATGACGCTGCCGACAATTATAATCTCGTCGCGTGCGGCCATTCGGGCGGTGCCGCCCTCCATCAAAAATGCAGCACTGGGCTTGGGTGCATCTAAAGTCCAGGCCTCCTTTCATCATACCTTACCGCTGGCGATGCCCGGTATTTTAACCGGGACCATTATTGGAATGGCACAGGCTTTAGGAGAAACGGCACCTCTGATCATGATTGGAATGGTAGCGTTCATTGTGGATATTCCCGGTGGCATAACCGACAGTGCCTCTGTTCTGCCTGTTCAAGTGTTCCGCTGGGCCGATTTTCCTGAGCGCGCGTTTGAGGCACGCACAGCCCTGTCGATTTGCGTATTGCTGGTATTTTTGGTGTTGATGAACGCACTTGCTGTGTTTTTGAGGAAACGCTTTGAGCGTCGGTGGTAGTGGCGTGAAGGATGGAATGATGAATATGACGAATGCCGCAATCGCGGAAAAGGGCGTGGGCGCTCTTGATGTGAAAATCTCATCCAAGGGTGTGGATGTTTACTATGCCGATAACCACGCGATCAAAAATGTGTCCTTGGATGTGCTGGATCATACGGTAACCGCGTTTATTGGACCGTCAGGTTGCGGTAAATCGACATTCTTGCGCTGCCTAAATCGTATGAACGACACAATCGACATTTGCCGTGTAACTGGCGATATTTTGCTCGATGGCGATGACATCTATGCTAAGTCGGTCGATCCGGTGCAATTGCGGGCGAAGGTTGGCATCGTGTTTCAAAAGCCCAACCCTTTCCCCAAATCGATCTATGACAACGTGGCTTATGGACCCAAAATCCACGGGCTGGTGGCAGATAAAGCCGATTTGGATGAAGTGGTTGAGAAATCGCTGCGGCGCGCCGCCATCTGGAATGAGGTGAAAGACCGCTTGGACAGCCCCGGTACTGGCCTGTCTGGTGGTCAGCAGCAGCGCTTGTGCATTGCTCGTGCCATTGCCACAGCCCCGCAGGTTTTGTTGATGGACGAGCCGTGTTCTGCGCTTGATCCGATTGCCACAGCGCAGATTGAAGAGCTGATTGACGAGCTGCGCTCGAACTATTCGGTGGTGATTGTGACCCACTCAATGCAACAGGCAGCGCGGGTCAGTCAGAAGACTGCATTTTTCCATCTGGGTGAAGTGGTGGAATACGGAGATACAAATACCCTTTTCACAAATCCCGAAGACAAGCGAACCCAAGATTATATTACTGGCCGGTTCGGCTAAGGAGTAGGATGCATGCCCCATATTGTTACGGCCTTTGATGATGACTTGATCGCCATTCAAGCGAAGATTTCCGAGATGGGCGGTCTGGCGGAGGAAATCTTATCCAGCGCTTTGGAGGCGTTGAAAAACCGTGACGCCGATTTGGCGCGTATCGCCATTGAACGTGATAAGAAATTGGATGCCTTAGAGATCGAGCTTGATGAATTGGCGACAACCACCATTGCTTTGCGCCAGCCCATGGCTCAGGATTTACGGGTTCTAATCTCAGCGCTCAAAATTGCCTCCACACTTGAACGGATCGGGGATTTGGCCAAGAACGTGGCCAAGCGGGCGATCTACTTGAGCGAGGGTAAGCCCGGGCGCATTTCGTCATCTTTGGTGCGTATGGGTCAGCAAACAATGGCGCAATTGACAGAAATTTTGGACGCCTATGTGAGCCGAGATACAGATCTGGCAGTCGCTATTTGGCGTCGGGATGCCGAGCTTGATGAAACTTACAATGCGATTTTCCGCGAGGTTGTCACATACATGATGGAGGATGCACGGACCATCGGGCTCGGCTCGCAGTTGTTGTTCATCGCCAAGAACCTTGAGCGTATCGGCGATCACACGACACATGTGGCGGAGAATATCTACTACATCGTGAAAGGGGAGCCGCTCGGAGACGATCGCCCCAAAGGTGAGCCCATCGGACTAGACCTGACATTCTAGGAGTTTGAAATGGGTGCCAAGGTTCTGATCGTGGAAGATGAGGAGGCGTTGAGCGATCTTCTTTCATACAATCTCGAAAAGGAAGGCTTTGAAGTTGCCGTGTGCAGCGATGGCCAAGATGCGCTTGTCATGGTCGATGAAGAGCATCCAGATGTGGTTTTGTTGGACTGGATGTTGCCGCATGTGTCCGGCATTGAAATTTGTCGCCAATTACGGGCCCGGGTAGAGACACGAGAGATCCCAATAGTGATGCTAACCGCACGTGGCGAAGAAGAAGACCGCGTGCGCGGCCTTGATTTGGGTGCTGATGATTATATCACCAAGCCTTTTTCCATGACTGAATTGGTTGCGCGGATCAAAGCGATTTTGCGACGCGCCAGCCCGATGGTGGCAGGCGATGTTGCGACCTTTCATGATATCTCTTTGGAGCGTGATACCTGTCGGGTGCGCCGCGGTATTCGCGAAGTCAAATTGGGTCCAACTGAGTTCAAGTTGCTTGATGTCCTCATGAAACGTCCGGGACGGGTCTATTCCCGTGAACAATTGCTTGACCAAGTGTGGGGGCAAGATGTCTACGTTGAGGCCCGCACGGTTGACGTTCATGTCGGGCGGTTGCGCAAAGCACTCAATAAGCACGGAGATAAGGACCCGATCCGCACCGTGCGTGCCGCCGGATATGCGCTTGATGAGACTTACGCCGGATAAAGATTTCCTAGTCCAATCTGCATTAAGCGGCAAATCTCTCCACTTTGAAACGTCTTTGCGACCGAGCGAAAGCGTCTGCCTGTGCCCGCTTAATGCCATCCCCGGCTCAGAGCATTACCTGCTTGGACGTCTGTCTCGACGTGCGGACATGGGCTGGAAGGCTACTGCGACATGGGTTTCGCAGTAAGGTTTACCCGCCTGCGTCTGGTGTCCGCAGAACCAAAAATCCTGGGTCGCCGGATCACCAATGGGCCATTTGCATGTCCGTTCGGTCAATTGCATCAGCTTCAGCTTCTTCGCCTTACGCTCAAACTCGGCAAGATTGGCCAACGCCTCGGCACTGATCTCCGATTGGGAGGGTTGCGGCGGTAATGGCTGGCCAGCCGTGATGATCGGTTTGCGGGCCGGAACCTGAACCGGACGCGGCGCTTCGGGTTTGGGCGCGGCCTCAGCCTTTGGTGCAGACGCCGCCTTTGGTTTGGCCGCAACCTTGGCCTTGCCGGTGTCGGCGGTCTTTGCCGTTGCGGCGGTGGCGCGGTTGGACAGACCCAACCGGTGTACTTTGCCGATGACGGCATTACGTGTCACACCGCCCAATTCCTTGGCTATCTGGCTTGCAGATTTACCTTCACCCCACATTGTTTTCAGGGCTTCGACGCGTTCGTCGTTCCAAGACATGAGGGATCTCCTTAGGTAGGGGTGGTGTTAAGTTTCGGCGCGTGAAAAACCTATTTAAAGGCCTGAGAGGCCGGACACAAGGGGTCGGCATAGATCACCTACGTGAGTGATGCTCTCTTACCGCGAGAACAATGCCCGAAATTAGAATTATTGCAGCACCCGTTAAGCTGAGACGATCCGGTATAACGTCAAACAGCAGCAGATCGTAACATCCAGCAAAGAGCAGCGTGGCGTAAGAAAAAGGAACCATCAGACTTGCCTCGCCGGCTCGCATGGATTGAATGAAGAATGCCTGAGCGGTGACCATCAGAAGCCCGACAGCCGCCATAAAACCCCATTGCGTCATACTTGGTATGCGCCAGACAAAACTGGCGGCGATCACCGCGACCAAGGCGCCAAGCGCATTGTTAATCAGCAGTATTTGCAATGGATTTTCACGCCCCGAGAGCTTTTTGATGATTGTGATCTCAAACCCCAGCGCAAATGCTCCTGCCAACGCGATGAGTGCAGCAGGGTGGAAAGCAGATGCCCCCGGTTTGACAAGAAACAAAACGCCCAAAAATGCGCAAGCGGCAGCAGTCCATCTGATGGGGCCGACCTTCTCCCCCAAAAGCGGAATGGCAAGGATCATGGCGACGACAGGGTTCAGAAAGGAGATGGCGGTCGCGTCCGCCAACGGGATCTTTGTGGCCGCCGTGAACATGGCGGTCACACCCAACCAACCCGCGATCACACGGGCCGTATGCAGTGTCAGATTTGGGTTGGATATTCTGGGGCGCAGGAATGCACTGGCCATCAAAAGCCCGCAAAAGGCGAAGAAAAAGCGCCCCGCACTGATCTGTAACGGATGCAGAGGGGTCTCGCCGGTGCCAAGCAGTTTGGCGGTGACTGTGGAGCTTGCGATGAACCCGGTCGCAACCAACATGCATCCTATACCGTAGGTCGTATTTTGTCCCGCAACGCTCATCGGGGATCAATGTCTGCCTTTCCCCTCATAGGCAAGCGTTTGATTGACTTCACGGCATGCGAATGCCATAGGCTGCCTTCCCGCCCTCGCTTTGGCGGGGTTTTTATTTGTCATCCATGCTCAAAGGAGGAACGTGACATGGTTACTGCAATATTGCCAACCTACAACCGCGCCCCCCTTGCTTTTGTCAAAGGTGAGGGCTCTTGGCTTATGGATGATCAGGGCCGACGCTTTCTCGATATGGGGGGTGGAATTGCGGTTAACGCGCTGGGCCACGCCCATCCTAAACTTGTCTCCGTGCTCACAGAACAAGCCGGGGCGTTGTGGCACACGTCCAATCTGTACAAGATACCGCATCAGGAGCGGCTGGCCGAACTTTTGGTTGAACATACGTTCGCGGATACCGTGTTTTTCACCAATTCGGGAACCGAGAGTATTGAGTGTTCGCTGAAGATGGCACGGAAGTTCCACTTCGAAAACGGCGCGCCTGAGCGGACTGAGATTATCACTTTTGAGGGCTCCTTTCATGGACGCTCCCTTGGGGGAATTTCGGCAGCCGGTGCTGAGAAAATGGTCAGGGGCTTTGGCCCGATGGTGCCGGGCTTCGTGCATGTGCCTTTTGGTGATCACGATGCTTTGAAGGCGGCTATCACTGAGAAAACAGCCGCAATTCTCATTGAACCCATTCAAGGGGAAGGCGGTATTCGCGCAGTTCCTCCACAATGTATGAAGGGTCTGCGCGCGCTATGCGATGAGAATGGTATCTTATTGATTTTGGACGAAATTCAGTGCGGAATGGGGCGCACGGGCGTCTTATTTGACCACGAAAACTCTGGCATCACGCCGGATATCATGGCCGTGGCCAAAGGCATAGGTGGCGGTTTTCCTTTGGGGGCGTGTTTGGCCACGGAACGTGCAGCCTCTGGCATGATGTCGGGCACGCACGGCTCCACATATGGCGGAAATCCACTGGGATGTGCTGTCGGCTGCGCTGTGATTGAGGAGGTGACCTCAGATGGTTTTCTTGCTCATGTCCGCACCGTGTCGGGCCATTTGCGCCAAAGCCTCGAGGGACTGGTTGCAACCCATCCGCGGGTTTTTGAGCAGGTTCGCGGTGAAGGTCTAATGCTTGGCCTGAAATGCGTTGCTGCAAATCTGGATGTCGTGAACGCGGGCTACGATGCTCTGGTGTTAACCGTGCCTGCGGCGGATAATGTGATCCGTTTGTTGCCACCTTTGAACATCTCGCGAGAAGAGGTTGATGAAGCGATCAAGCGGCTTGATCTAGCGGCGCGCGCTGTTGAGGGGGGCACATGAACCATTTTCTTGATGTTCACAAAACCGACCCAGAGCAGCTCAAACATATCATTGCGGAGGCACGGCGCATCAAAGGCGACCGCGTGGGCAAAACCCGTGGTGCGCCTGATGCGGAACAGCCGCTTGCCGGTCGTATCGTCGCGCTGATTTTCGAAAAACCGTCGACCCGAACCCGTGTGTCATTTGATGTGGGTGTTCGCCAAATGGGCGGAGAAACCATGGTGCTTTCAGGCGCCGACATGCAGCTTGGCCACGGCGAAAGTATTGCCGATACCGCACGCGTGTTGTCGCGCTATGTCGACATGATCATGATCCGCACATTCGAAGAGCAAACTTTGCTAGAGATGGCGGAACATGCCACCATTCCGGTGATAAACGGCCTGACAAACCGGACACATCCGTGTCAGATCATGGCAGATGTGATGACCTTTGAAGAGCATCGCGGGCCGATTGCGGGCAAGAAAGTTGTGTGGACCGGAGACGGCAATAATGTGTGCGCCTCTCTTATCCACGCGGCGGGTCAGTTTGGATTTGATTTGACCTTTTCTGGGCCTCAGACACTTGATCCTGAAGACGAGATTATTGGTTGGGCCCGCAAAGCCGGGGCTAAGATCACTGTGGAGCGTGATCCGCAAGTTGCCGTGAAAGGCGCTGATCTGGTTGTGGCAGATACGTGGATTTCCATGCACGACAGCCAAACCACGAAAGAACGTCGTCACAACCAATTACGCCCCTATCAGGTCAACTCCGAACTTATGCTGAATGCCAATTCAGATGCGCTTTTTATGCATTGCTTGCCTGCGCACCGAGAAGAGGAGGTCACCTCCGAAGTGATGGACGGTCCCCACTCTGTCATATTTGACGAGGCGGAGAACCGGCTTCATGCCCAAAAAGCCATCATGCGCTGGTGCTTGGGTGTGTAACGTAGCAGTGCGGCGCGTTGCTACAGTCTTTTAAATGTCGAAAAACTCCGGTCGCAGATCGATTTTACGTCGATCTGCGACGAGCCCAAACCGGGCGAGCCGCCATACTTTATGAATTTGCGCGCTTATCAGACGTGCTGTTTGCATGATGGTCCGTCTGCCGTGAAACGGTTCCTTACCCGTGTCAGACGCACTTTCGATAGGTGCAGATAGGCCGTATTTGGCCGCCATGTCCAGTTGAACAGCGCAGGCAGGATCTGCCTGATAGCATTTCACATTCGTTGCCCATTGCGCGATACCGTCGATACCAACAGCACCTCTGGAAGCGCGCCTGATCAACTTTTTTGCGCCACTGGGCCATAAGACGTAAGCCGCAGAACCCAAACGATCAAGATACAGTCGGTGGCACGCAACGCCGTGACCAATGGGGATGCTCAGCTTCCCAAGAAGCTTGCGCCGTCCACGGACCTCGAAAGACAGGTATTCGATATCTGAAATAACTTCGAGGTTTTGCAAAATGTCTGGCACTGAACGGGCGAGAACTGCATCATCCTCGATGATCAAAGCTGGACCATTGTCTGACACCCAATCCCAAGCCATGCCGTGGCTTAGTAGCCGGGCACGTTCCGTGGGCTTCAGCGGGCGACGCCACTTTTTCCAATAGGACTCGCGAACCGCGGGTAATGTTTCGGGCGTGAACGCATCGACCTTGATGAAATCACACCCCATTTCGCTGAGTTGCCAATTCTGAAAGTCGAGCCGATCCGTTGCATCCGCGCGGTTAATAACGATGACGGGGATTTGGGTCGTCGCTTTTTTGACGCGTTTCGAGCGACCCGCTGATCGCGGCGGAGCAACACGGACCGCAGAGCCTCTGGCAGCCATCTTTAGATCCCCCAACGCATTAGGCGTGACTTATATCTCGTCATGATCCCACTGGCCTTCCCCAAAAGAGCATTAAATCTGCCCCTACACACTGTATTACCCTCGGCACAGTATCGTTCCTGCGTCGCCGCGTCCGCAAAAAATAAAAACTGTCACGAAATCAATCGTGCCCACTGGCTCGTTTGCAACAGGGTGTTATTCACAAGAATAATTGCATAATACTTTACCTGATTTCAACCGGTACTTACCTTACGTTCTTTTAGTTGCCGTGTAACTTGATCAAGTTTCATGAGTGCAGTTCTAAAGCGGTTGGTGGGTTGCACCCTTTTCGCCCGCAGTTGATCGCAGCAGCTTTGGCCGCAATCGTCAAAACTGTTTCGATTTGTTTGGCTGAAGCGGTCCGGATGGCGGATTTCCCGATCAACTCGCGCTTTGACAACTCAGAGATGACGGTCGCCATAAACGTGTCACCGGCCCCGACCGTATCGACCAGATTGGGAACTGGCGCTGAGGGGATCGCTTGCGTGCCGTGTTTTGAGAATACCACGGCGCCATCTCCGCCTTTGGTCAGGATCAAAAGGCCAAGGTCTTGCGCCTCAAAGATGCGTTGCGCGGCGGCCTCGACCGTTTCGTCAGGGTAAAGCCATTCCATGTCTTCATCGCTAAGCTTCATCAGATCGCAGGCGTTCAGCATCTTTGTGAAGCGTGGAAGATAAAGCGCTCGGCTGTCGATAAACGCTTGGCGAATGTTGGGGTCAAACGTGACTGACGTGCCATTTTCTGACAATTGTGCGGCATATTCAGCCACCACGTCGCCGTCTTCACCCTTTGCAATCCCGGCCCCGCCCACATGAAGCGCAGTGATAACCTCTGGCGTTTTTGCCTTGAGGCTTTCCAAAGTGACCTGTCTGTCTGCGGTATCATCCCGGTAGAACTGGTAGGATGGTTGGCCGTTGTTAAGAGAGACAACCGCAAGTGCGGTGGGTTTGTCTGACGGTTGGCCAAGACACACTACGCTTGAGGCCTCCAACGTGGCTCGTAGCAGTTTGCCAAGGCTATCTGAGGAGGTGGGCATCATGTAGCCGACAGGAACCGATTGCCGACCAATGGCCATTGCGGTGTTAAAAGGCGAGCCGCCGGGAAATGCCCGAAAAAGCGGTAACGGGCCATCGTCGGGTTCCTGAATATAGTCGATCAGGTTCTCTCCACATACAAGGATCATGATTTGGTCTCCTCCAAAGCTTTGGCGAATTCTGAAATAAGTTGGTTTGCGTCTTCGACACCCACTGACACTCGGAAAAACCCTTCGGTGATCCCAAGAGCTTCACGCTCCTTTGGGCTGAGCGCGCGGTGGGACGAAGACGCAGAGTGAGAGATCGTCGTGGCAATGTCGCCAAGTGTTGGCGCAAAAGGGATGTGCTTGGCTGCGCGAATGAACCGGTTAGCCTCAGTGCGCCCGCCTTTCAAACGGAAAGATATCATGTTGCCGGGATGATCGCCCAGAATTGCGCGCGCGCGGTTATGATCAGGGTGATCGGCACGGCCGGGATAGAGCACCGCGTCCATTTGCGGTAGCTCTGCCAGAGCGTCCGCCAATCGCACCGCGTTGGCCTGCGCACGGTCGAACCGGATCTGGAAGGAATGCAGCCCGCGCTCCGCCTGCCAGCAATCAAACGGGGCCGGTGTGAACCCCCATGTGACGACCGCATCCATCATCGCGCGGTTCAACGCGGGGTCCTTCGCCGCTGCATACCCAAGGGTCACATCTGAATGGCCCGCCAAAAGTTTGGTGACCGAGTGCATGGTGATATCGGCTCCATGCTCAAGCGGTTTATAGGCAGCAGGCGTGGTAAACGTGTTATCTACGACCAAAAGAATGTCTTTATCTTTTGAAATACTGGCGATCCCTTCCATATCCGCGATGCGCAATGTGGGGTTCGAGACCGCCTCGACCAGTATCATCTTTGTCGCTGGTGTTATGGCATTTGCCACTTGTCCCGCATCCGTTGGATCGACAAGGGTTGTGGTAATACCCATTTTTGGCAGTTCTTGAGTAAGTAGCCTGAGATTGCGTCCGTAAAGCTGATCGCCAGCAACAATGTGGTCGCCTGTCTTTAGCAAGCCCAGATATATCGCCCCAAGCGCGCCCATGCCGGAACTTGTTAGAACCCCACCGGATGTGCCCTCCAGCCAGTCTATTTTTTCGGCTAGAACGCAGGCATTGGGATGACCTTCGCGCGCATATGTATAGCCGTGGGTTTCGCCTTCATATTGTGCGTCCAAAGCGTCGGCGTCGTCCGAGGTATAGGCCACAGCAGTAAAAAGTGGCGTCGACAAGGGGGCTGAGACCGAACTGGGTACGGTCGTTCTGCGCACGATGGATTTGTGATTGCGGGTCATAGATGCCTAGCCAGATGTTTTTTGACATGTACGATGGTGCGTTGTGATTGGCAATTCGCAGATCGCGATCAGGCGCAAGTTGGGGGTCGGCTGCGGTAAGGTGTGCAAATAGCTGGCTTTGCGATTCGTGGCCTCGCGGGCCGTCACGGAGGGCTCTCTCGCACCTACTCTGCTAGCAGAGTGGCACGGTTGTTAAGGTTTCCACCCAGTGCGGATTAGTTCGGCAGTTGCAGGCCTTCTTTGGGGAGGTGTCATCAAAGTTCAATCCTTAGGTGACTTGCGGCGCCGCGCCATTAATCGTCCAAGGATGAAAGTGGTTCTGGGAAGATAAGCATAGGCTGATCGCGTCTCATTAGTGTCGCGGACAGTCATCCGGAACAGGCCGAAAAGGACGAGGCCAAGATGGGCTACTGAAATCATACCGAACATAGCGCCCGGCCCATAGTTTTGGATCAGGTATGAGGCCATGAGTGGACTTGCGATGGCCCCGATGCCGTACAAAAACATTAAGGCCGCAGAAAGTTCCACGACGAAATCCGGGTCCGCAAAGTCGTTGGCATGGGCTGCTGACAGCGAAAATACCGGCATGGTGAATATGCCAAACAAAAACCCCATCAAAAAAACACTGCTTTGTGTGGGTTCAGACAAAGTGGCCGTGATTGCGCAGACAATGATCGAGCAAAGCGACGTCCCGATCAACACCCAACGACGGTCAAATTTATCTGCCAACCATCCGGCAGGAAATTGGGCGATAGCTCCACCAAGGATTGCGACAGCTAAAAAGATCCCGATCTGTTCGGGGCGCAACCCCACCTCCTGCCCGTAAACCGCTCCGACCATGCGAAAGGCTGGCATGGTGACACCGGCCACAATGACGCCAGCCACGCCCAAAGGAGATAAAAGGATTGCCTTGAGTGGTCGCAATCGTAGCACCCCTTGCGGTGTAGGTGGTTTGGATGACGTCAGCATCAAAGGTAAAATGGCCGCGCAGCACAGGATCGCGAGAATGTTGTAAGAGACATAGGACGCGGGCTCCAAAACACCGATTAGCAGTTGGGCCGCAAGCGAGGCGGCGAGATCCACGAACCGGTAGATGCCTAAGGTGCGCCCCCGCGTCTCATTGGTGACCTTGGCCTGCAACCACGCCTCTACAACCGTGTAACAACCGGCGACGGCCAGCCCGGTCAGCATTCGCAACAAAGACCATGCCAAAGGATCGATATAAAGCGGATGGGCCAATGCCCCGATGGTGCCGGTGGCGGCAAAAGCTGCAAATGCGCGGATATGACCTGCGGTGCCCATCAATCGCGGCGCCCACCAGCAGCCAATGAAAAAGCCAGCGAAATGTGCTGAGCCGAGTAGCCCAACCTGAGTTTGGGTGAAACCTTCCTGCACTCCCGATAGCGCATCAAGCGGTCCCATCGCACCTGAATGCAGCTGTAGGAAGATGACGCTGATAAATAGAGCCGCAAAGGAGATGGTCAAACGCATGTCCGGACCTTAGGCTGATCGCGCCGCGGTGCCAGAAGTTTTTCGACAGATCAGTGTCGCTTTTAGCCCGCGCTTGGTGCAGCCGTTGGGATCGCGAGTTGGGCGCGCTCTTGCTTTGTCAGAACGATTGGTTCCGAAACTGGGGACTTGTGGTCTGTGAAAAAGGGTGTCGGTTTGCCGTTGCCCCTGATTTTATGTCCGATCAGCCAAAATATAGTTCGGATGATGGTGGCCGCTGAGAATTTCTTTTGTGTGCCCGGTGGAATATTCCCGTAACCGTGTGAACCGAAAAACCGCATTTTGACCGGACCGAGTACTGCATCGCGACCGGAGGCTGCACGGGGTTTGATGAATACGCAAAATACGCCAGCGAAGGGCAGCGCAGGTGATGGCGCCGTGTTGGCAACGGGCGTGTTGCAGCAACTTGCGTACCAGCGCAGAGGGCCTTTTGGGCTCAGCCGCATGCATGCCAGATGGTCCAGACCCTCCACCAGCCTGATTTGGGATGGGGAAATTTGAAAAATTTCGGACCCGCCATTGCAGTCGAGAATATCTTGAGGCTGGCCCAAAAAACGGGCAAAGGCCTGACAATCGTCACACATGCACACGACATGCCGCCCGGTCTTTGATGAGATATTCAACCCATGTCCGCGCAGCTTGCCACAGTTACAGGCCATTTCTATCTTGCCGGGTTTTTGCGTTGTGTTTGGCATATACGGGTCCACTCTTTTCCAGATTGAATGTCCGGCTAACGCTACCCCGTCACTCGTGACATTTTTTGTCAGCAGCGCGGTCAAACACCCAAATCTGGCCCGGCACATGGCAAGGGCAACTCGTCCTGCCGCTCAAGCTGGATTGGAATATCATCAGGATTATCTGCGCGACGGGCCAAGAGTTGACCGGCCTCGTCCCACATTTTCCAACATTGGGCACCGCCCGGCACGTCCTCATACTCAAAACACAAAGTTGTCCCCGACCCCTGCCAGCTGCCGTCGGTGCACTCACCGTCGGGATATTGCCAACGTACGCGGTTGTTCGGCAAGTATTGCTCGGCCCCGTAAAACCGCCCATTTTGGGAAAAATATAAGGTTTTACCTGTGGTCAAAGCGCTGAATGCCTCGGGCGACATGGCTTGCTGGGCTTGGGCCGGCAGGCTCATAGCAAATATCAGGACGATATATCTCAACTCATGTTCTGCCCGCAGGAAAGCGGGGCCTCCGATATATTGGTCATGTGCTGGATATTGTTGGTTTCGACGCCATTGTCCATCTGAATAATTGCAATCGCATCGCCGGTTCGCACATGCCGGAAACAGGCCGCGCGGTCGTCGCCCCAATCAAAGCAATAACTGTTGCCCACGTGAGACCAGGTGCCAGCCAGACATTCGCCCGTGTTGAGCTGCAAATCCACTCGGTTGCCTGATGGGGCATATCGCTCAAGGGCAAAAAACTCTTCGCCGATGCGGTAGGTCAACGTTTTCCCCAGCGCCAGTTCACGCCATTCCTCTACGGGGATGTCTCCGTTCCGGCTGGCGGTTTCCCCGGCCCACAAGGGTGTGACCGATAAGATTAAGGCAAAAAGACTACGCATGAGGTCTCCTCTCTTACAGGCATATATGGGTATCCTTGGCGCGAGGCCAAGTCACAATCCAGTTTTGCATGGTCTTTCCAAACAGGATTGGGCGTATTAAGTGGATCGCAGTATAGGTCTCATGAGAGTTCAGATGTCGTTTTTCAAAAAGATGAAAGATCGGTTGTTTAAGTCGTCTTCAAAGATTGAAGAAGGCTTGGATGCGATCGTCGAAGATGGCGGCGAAGAGGAAGCCGTGGAGCCGATTGACGACGCGGCGCGTGTAGCGGAGCCTTCACCCGAACCCGAACCCGAACCCGAACCCGAACCCGAACCCGAACCCGAACCCGAACCCGAACCCGAACCCGAACCCGAGATCGGGGACATTGTAGAACAGGCTGAAGCGGAGGAGCCGACAGGTTCTTCGGTGATGGAAGAACTTGCGCCGACCGTGAACGTCGTCGAGGAACGTCCTGAGCCTGAGCCTGAGCCTGAGCCTGAGCCTGAGCCTGAGCCTGAGCCTGAGCCTGAGCCTGAGCCTGAGCC
>CAKZTM010000109.1 GCA_937920555.1 uncultured Paracoccaceae bacterium
TTGTGGCGGAGAGACAGGGATTCGAACCCTGGAGACGGTTCCCCGCCTACACACTTTCCAGGCGTGCGCCTTCGACCACTCGGCCACCTCTCCGTGCCCGCCCTGTTATCCTGAGATGGCATCCAAACTCAAGAGACAAACGAAGATAATTTGACCGGACGTGACATCTAGTTGAATGCTCACGCGTCGCCGTTGCGGTCACTCTCACGTTTGCCTTGCCAAAACGCCTTTGCGGCCTCATCGACATTGCGCAGATTAATGTCGCGCTGAGCGTAGGGAATTTCGATCCCTGCCTCTGTAAATTTTTCAACGATGGCAAAATTCATTTGGGATTTTGCCGACAACATCCAATTGACGTCCCGCAAGAAGGCACGGATTTCAAAATCCATCGAATCCGCGCCAAATCCCATAAAAACAACCGCAGGCGCAGGCTTGCGCAAAACCATAGGATGGGTCTCGGCGATATCTCTGAGAATTTCTTCAACTTTGCGCGGATCTTCCCCGTAAGCCACTCCGACCGGCACAATCACCCGCCCGCTCATCTCCGAGTGGGTCCAGTTTAAAACCGTTCCCGCAATCAACTCGGAATTCGGCACAATGACAGAGGCCCTGTCAAACGTATCGATCATTGTTGAGCGCACGGATATCTTTTTGACATAGCCCGAAAAACCCGCCACCTCGATCCAATCGCCCTCTTTGATCGGACGCTCCACAAGCAAAATGATCCCGGAGACGAAATTGGAAACTATGGTTTGCAGGCCAAAACCGATACCAACAGAAAGAGCGCCCGCCACAATGGCCAAGTTGCCAAGGCTCAGCCCGGTTGCCGAAATCGCAATGACAGCCGACAAAAATATGCCCACATAGCCAATGCCCGACACAATCGCGTTGGTCGCGCCGCGGTCCAATTCCACCCGCGGCAGCACAGAGCCGCGCATGACCGCCTGCAACATGCGCGTGATCGTGTAGCCAATCGCAAACACCAAAATAAACGCCAGAACATCGGTAACCGACAGACGCACATCACCAATTGTGACACCGTCGCGGAGCCAAATCCAAACCTCTTGCAATTCGCTGACGCGCGCGCCCCAGATCAAAGCCAAAAGCGGCACGGCGATGCAGGTTAGAAAAAAGCCCGCAATAACCGGAATAGACCGGAAACGTTTGCGGTAGCTGCGCGAAGAGGCGTCGCCAGCACCATCCAACCAAATATCAACGCCGTCTCTGAAACGGACATAGATTGCGACCAAAGCACCGATAAGCGCAAAGGTGAATGCGGTCGGGGCAAACAGGAAGTTTGCTGCGGACAAATACCCAACAGCCGCCAGCACCGGCACAATGCACGACACCAGAACTCCGGCCCGACTGAGCGCATCGCGGATGACCTGAGACGTGGGTTTGCTGGTCGCCTCCTCCTCAAGCACCGGGATTTTAGCGTCAGTGACCGGCTCAGGTCGGCTCCGAAGGATAATGGACAGCCGGGCAAGAAACAGACAACCGAGCAGAAATAGCGGGAAAAGAACAATGGCCCGCGTCGCATCCGAGAGCGCTGCCTCGCGCACAACATATTCCACAAAGATCATCAACGCCAAGATGATCGCAACAAAGAGCCCGTTGCGCCTTGCCCGCCGCGCGCTCTTGGGCGCCATTCGAACAATGGCAAGGTCAAGATCATCGGGTGAAAACAGAGCGTTTCCAATCCAATAGGCAAACACAATGGCGGCGGCCATTGAGACCATCGTGCCGATCAAACCCTCGCTGGCACCTTGTCGGGGATCCAACTGCACCACCCCGACAATGACAGCAATCGCGGCGATCACCGGAAGTATGTTTTGGGCAAGCCCAAGGGCCAGACGCCATAAATGGCGCGCATTCCCTTTGGAAGCAGCATGATATTTCGCCCATAGCGCAGTGACCGCTCGGGGTTTTGCATAAAATTGAACAATAAGGCCCAGAATGAGCAAAAGGACCGCAAATGGAACACGACTGACAAACTGTGCCCTTCGGAACCCGTTTTCCAGCGTGTCCTCGTATCCCGCCACGACGCGCTCACCGACGCCGCCGACCTGGCTTAGGGCTTTGGGCCAGAGCACCGGGTTGAGCGGTGAAGGCCCAAGGCTGGTAAGCTCCGCCGAAAGGCGCGCGCGCAAGACATCATCAATCTCGTCGATCAGCCCATCTGCCCGTTGATACGCGGCTTGCGCCCTAAGAAGTGGGACTTTTGCAGCCCCGATCATCTGGTTAAGTTCAGCCCGGTTCTCAGCAATCTCAGGGGCTTCGCTCGTACCTTCTTCGGGGGCGGGCCCAAGTGTCGCAAGCTCACTTTCGAGGGTTTCCACACGAAGTTTCAGCCCGTCTTGGGCCAAAAGTGCCGCACCTCTTTCCTCGCTCAACTTAGCGCGAAGAGCCTCTAGATCAGTGGAAGACGCTTGAGGGTCGGCAAGCCGGGAGATGGCACGCTCAGCAGTCGCCGCCCATTCCTCTGTAGCCAATACGTCTGTTTGCCCTAAGACCGCCCTTGGCATAGCCAAAACAGCGAGACTTAGAAGCAAAAACAAACAATATTGTAGCAAGAGGTGTGTCGGTTTCCTTATCGGTTCTGCATCACAGAAAAGCAAACGGTTTCTCACGCATCCGGATCCAAAAATACCGCAGGCACAGGCGATGGTTGGGCATCAAGCCACGTTGGGATCGGTAATTCCTTTGCCTTGAGAAAATCGCGATTAAACAGCTTGGACTGATAGCGCGTACCATAATCGCACAAGATGGTCACAATCGTCTTTCCCGGCCCCATATCCTTGGCCATGCGCATGGCACCGGCAATATTGATCCCTGATGACCCACCAAGACAAAGCCCTTCCTCTTGGAGCAAATCAAAAACGACCGGGAGGGCCTCAGTGTCTGGAACTGTATAGGGCATGTCCACCGCAAGCCCGGCCAGATTGGCAGTGATGCGCCCCTGTCCAATACCTTCGGTGATAGATCCCCCCTCAGCCTTCAAAGTGCCATTGGCGTAATGATGATAAAGCGCAGAGCCCCCCGGATCGGCCAAACCGATCTTTACGGTGTTGCTGCGGTCCCGCAGGCCTTGGGCCACACCCGCAAGCGTCCCCCCCGACCCTACCGCGCAAATAAACCCATCGACGCGACCATCCGTCTGGGCCCAAATCTCAGGCGCGGTCGTGTCAATATGCGCCTGTCTGTTGGCGACATTGTCAAATTGGTTGGCCCAAATCGCGCCGTTTGGCTCAGTCTTGCTCAAAGCTTCGGCCAACCGGGCGGAATATTTCACATAATTGTTGGGATTTTTGTAAGGCACCGCAGGCACTTCAACCAGTTGCGCCCCCGCCAGCCGGATCATGTCTTTCTTTTCCTGACTTTGGGTGTCGGGGATCACAATGACCGTTTTGAACCCCATCGAGGCCCCTACAAGCGCCAATCCAATACCGGTATTTCCCGCAGTCCCCTCCACAATCGTACCGCCCGGCCTTAGCTCACCACGCGCCACCGCGTCCGAAATGATACCCAGTGCCGCCCGATCCTTCACCGACTGGCCGGGGTTCATAAACTCCGCCTTGCCCAATATCTCACACCCGGTGAGTTCAGAGGCTTTTCGAAGCCGAATAAGAGGGGTATTACCAACCGTGTGGCGCAGATCCGGCTTAACTTCCATGGGTAGGCTTTCCCTAAATATGCAATCCGTCGACGTTCAATCTATGGAGTTTAAACCACGCCATCAAGCGCATGTTCGCTCAAGGCCGAACCCGCCAAATAGGGGCATGAAAAATTGGGTGTTTTGAGCAAAAAAAATGATCTAAACTCGATATTGCGGCGTATAAAAATAAGAAACAGAAATTAGGCTCAGAAAAATAATGTCAGCTCAGTATCATCCTGATCCCGAAACCTTGGCGGAATATGCTATGGGTGCCTTGGCGCCGGGCATGGAATTGCTTGTTTCTGGTCATTTGACCTTTTGCCCATCCTGCCGTAGCCGCACCACATCCTACGAGGTTTTGGGGGGCGCAGCCCTTGGGGACGCAACACAGCTTGATGTGTCCGCTCCCTCGCTGGAAACTACCTTGGCTATGCTTGATGAGCCGGTGCCGCCTGTCCCATCAGGCGCGACTGCGGGCCATTCGGTTTTTCCCGCAGCTTTGCGATCATTCGTCCATCAGGACGAGGAAAGCATCAACTGGACCTTCCGCTTACCGGGTATGTACGAGCACGAGCTTTCAGGCTTTGGAACCGAAGCGGTTTCTTTGCTCAAAGCAAAGCCCGGCGCGAAGATGCTGTCCCACACCCATGACGGGGAAGAGGCCACTTTGATTTTATCGGGCCAAATGCAAGACGGGTCGCGGGTGTACCGCAAGGGTGACGTGGCACAAGCTGATCACGATCAAGACCATACACCTGAAATTATTGGTGATGAGATGTGTATTTGCTTAATCGTTATGTCTGGTAAGATGAGGTTCACAGGATACTTAGGGCGCGCATTAAACGTACTGATGCGTTGAATTGATATGATCGTCTCACGCAGATCCATTTTAACCACCACCGCAAGCGCCGCATTGGTTATGCCTTTTGCGGGGCTGGCCGCCTCCAGCGGGAGCGCAACTCGCAAATTTAATGCCTCTCGCGGTGCGTCCAGTGCAGGCAGTCAACAGATCACTCTGACCCGTAGCGGCGATGTTGTGACGGTAGATTTGCAAACGCGCCTGAAAGTTAGGTTGCTGGGCATCCCGGTATTTCGCTATTCGCTCAACAGTCGCGAGGTCTGGGAGGGCGGCGTTCTGCAAAGTATCTCTGGCAAAACAGATGACAACGGCAAAGACGCTTTTGTCCAAGCCAAGCGGACCAGTAAGGGCTTGGAAGTCAAAGGGTCTGATTTCACAGGTGTCGTGGAAGGCAACATCGCCTCTACCTCATTTTTTACCACCAGTCTGCTTGACCGGAACATCTGGGTTTCCACACAAGGCGGCAAGCCGATTAATGTGAAAGTCACCAAAAAGGGCAAAGCCACTTTGGACATGGCGGGCGGTCCCGTTCTCTGCACCCATTACCATTTTGGCGGTAAACTGAAGATACCTATTGATGCCTATTTCGACGAACAAGGCGACTTGGCGGGCTATATGTTTGACGCAAAGGGCGAACGTGCCCGTGTGATTGCGCAATCCACTAACCCTGACTTGAACTCGATCTGGACCTGATTTTTGTCAGTATTTGATAAAGTGATGACGCCCAGCGACGGCGTCGCATGGGTCACCGGCGCAAGCTCGGGTATCGGCAAAGCACTCGTTCTAAAAATGGTGTCTGAGGGTTGGACGGTCTATGCGACCGCCCGTCGGACGGACCGGTTGGAAAAAATGGCGTTAGAGGCGTCTGGCCCCGGTCGCATCGTGCCCGCAGCTGGCGACGTCACCGATCCTGCCCAAATGCGCCAAATTGTTGATAGGATAGCGGCGAATGATCAATTGGTTTTGGCCGTCCTGAATGCTGGCGTCTATATGCCAATGCGGGCCAAGTCCTTCTCGGCAGAGACCGCGCGCGAGATGTTCGACGTCAACCTTGTCGGTGTCACCAATGCGCTCGACCCTGTTCTGAAAAAAATGATTGCGGCCCAAAACGGTCATGTGGCGCTAACCGCGTCTGTGGCAGGGTATCGCGGATTACCCGGTGCCGCCCCCTACTCGGCCACCAAGGCGGGCCTCATCGCAATGGCGGAAGCTCTGGCCATGGACCTGATTGACGAAGGTGTGCGCATCTCCGTTATCAATCCCGGTTTCGTCGAAACGGACGCAACGGCGGTGAATGATTTTGAAATGCCGTTCCTGCAAACAACCGAGGAGGCCGCCGAGAACATCCTTCGCGGCCTTGGCAAACCCGGTTTTGAAATTGCATTCCCTTGGATTTTCGTCCGCATTCTAAGGCTGGTCGGCATATTGCCCAATCGCGCATATTTTTGGGCGGTCCGCAAAGCCACCGGCTGGAAAGATGTGTAGACCCGGACCCTCTCGAAGCTAACGGATGCATCCCGATCTTTATGTGGCAGCGCCCTCAATTATGGCGCGGGTACGTTCCTGCTCCGCCCGATCAACCGGAAAATTCCACATCATGACAACCGCGATCAGTTTAAACGCAATTGGTCCACACCCATAAAGCAGCGCCATTGCACCAAGCGGACCGGGCGCGTTCTCAACGGTTAAATCAAATCCAACCACATCGAGATAAATCAAGGAAAGCGCGCCTGACACCGCAAGCGCCAGTTTAGTGGCAACAGACCAAAGCGCAAAAAATGCACCAGTTTGCTGAGCTCCGCTCTTGGCGGTTGCCACATCCACCAAATCCGCCTGAATGGCCGAGGGCAATGCCAAATCCGCTCCTAAGACCGCACCACTAAGCACACAGATCACGGCAAAGAACGGCCAATCGCCCGATCCAAGAGCGAGCGTCCAAACGAAAACAAGCCCTGCATAGATCATCGCCCAACACCAAATACGGTGTTTGGAATAGCGCCCGATAAGCCAGTTCCACAACGGTGCTGCCAACACTGCCGCGCCAAAATACACAACCAGCAAAGGCCCCGCCATTTCGGGTGCCCCCAAACGATAAGATACGAAAAAGACGAAAAGCGTCGCGGCGATGCCGTTAGCCAGACCGTTGATGAAATACGCCGCAATCAATCTGCGAAACACAGGTTGGTCGCGCAAAATTGCGATCACATCAAGAAGTGCCGGCGCTTTGCGTCCGTAATTCGTGGCATCGGGCACAAGCCACCAACATATGCCAACCGCAATCGGTAAAAGCAGAACAACTTGCCACGCAATCAGCGCCATTCCTTCAGACGAACCGCCGCCAATCCCGTAAAGAACCGCCGCCCCAATTGTGCCAATCAATCCGGCACTTTCGCGCCAGATGGCAATTCGGCCACGCTCGGAATAGTCCCCAGACAACTCCGCACCCCAGGCAAAATACGGTGTCATGGCCAGCGTCCATCCTGCCGTTAGCAAGAAGAGCCACCAAGCGAACCAAACAAGCCCCGCGCCCTGAGGCGGCACAAACAATTGCCAAGTCGCAAGCATCACCACCGGGGTTGCCGCCACAAGCCATAACTTGCGACGCCCCAAAATGCCCGTACCGTCACTGAGATGGCCCACAATAGGGTCGCTCACCGCATCAAACAGCCGAATTCCCAGAAGAATCAGACCAAGTGCAGCCAGATCAAGCCCGTGCGCCTCGCCGTAAAACTCCGCAAGAAACACGAAAACCGGAAAATACATCGCCGCCAGCGGCAAAGCAGGAAGCGCATACGCGGCTCTGATCGTGGGCGAAAAACGGGCGTTTTGCATATGAGCCAAGCTGGCTCATTTCACGTCGCTGTCAACGCCATACTCGCCCAGCCATGGCAGAAAAGGTTCCCGCCAGCACACCGCCAAAAATTGCCGCCACAAAGACTTGCCATTGCGTGATGTACATCGCGTATTCGATCGACTTCACGACAAGCCCGTCCAGCATCTCATCAACGGTGAAATATGCGTGATAGTAAAAGCCCTGATACACAAAATGGCATGCAGCAATAACAATGCAGGCAACATAAACACTGATTGCGGCCGCAACGCCGCCACTCCAACCGCCTCTGTATCCGCGCTCCGCGGACGGGCCCAGCTTTTTCCAGCCAACAATGAAGCCGACCACACCAAAAAACAGATGGCTTATTCCGGTTTTTTGAAGCGGCTCGGCGTGAAACAATAACACATTAGATACAGCATAGGCCGCCAGCGCCAAAGCAGCGGCCGCCACAAGCTTAGCAGCAGTAGGCATTTCAAACCCTCAACTATTCGCAGTCAGACCTTCGCGGTCAAACCGACCTGGACCACATCCGTTGTCTTGCCCCTGAAACATGCGGCACAAGACGCCAGATAAAAATTCCACATACGCCGGAACCGATCATCAAAGCCCAAAAGCTCAATCTGATCGAAGGATTCATTGAAATCCTTGTACCAGCGCCGCAGCGTGGTCGAATAGCTATCACCGAATTCGAGCATTTCTGTGACCGACAAACCGGCCATTGTCGTCTGCTTGCTCAGCGCTTGCTTACTGGGCAACATTCCACCAGGAAAAATGTATTTCTGAATAAAATCAACGCTCTTTTTGTAACTGTCGAATATGTGGTCGGACACTGTGATGATTTGCAAACCGGCAATTGCGCCCGGATTTAGGCGATCTCGCACAGTATTGAAGTAGGTCGGCCAGTATTGTTCGCCCACCGCCTCAAACATCTCGATGGAGGCGATGCCGTCATATTTGGCGGTTTCGTCGCGGTAGTCCCGCATCACGATCTCGACCCTATCGTTGAGCCCTTCCTTGAACATCCGCTCTTTGGCGAAATCATGTTGGGCTTGCGAGATCGTCAATCCGGTCACCCGTGCCCCACGCGTTTTAGCAGCATGTTCGGCAAAACCACCCCAGCCACAACCAATCTCAAGAACGTGGTGATTGTCGCGCGCACCGATAATGTCGCAGATATTCTCATATTTTTGGGCCTGCGCTAAGGCTGTGTCCTCCTCCCCGGTCTTAAAATAGGCTGACGAATAGGTCATCGTCTCATCAAGCCAAGTTCGGTAGAAGTCATTGCCTAAATCATAATGGGCCGAGATATTCTTGCGCGCCTGCCTTTTAGAATTTGAGCGCAGCCAATGGCGTACACGCTCATACATGCGCACCAATGCAACGCCGGGCAGATCCTCGCGTATCTCGTCATTACTCAACAGCAGCACGTCCAACACCGCTTGCAAATCCGGGGTCGTCCACCATTCGTCCATATAGGCTTCCGCAAAGCCCAACTCACCGTCTCGCACGATCCGCGAAAAAAGCCCGTCATGGACGACCTCCAAAACGCCGTGCGGCCCCGGCTCGCGACCCTCCAGCCGGAACACCCTGCCATCAGCAAGCGTCAAATCCAGCGTCCCGTATTTAAGATCACTCAAATTATCGAACGCCACAGAGAAGTATCGTGGCAGGTCCTTTTGACCTTGAATCGTCGTAAATATGTTCATTTTCTCGCTCCCCACCCGTGATTTTTGCGCAATAACCCTTAATGAGCAAGGGCTATGGCAGGTCATTTTCTTCCGAAAACACCTGTGTTTTCGAGTATCGGCGGAAATGAACCCCCTTGAGCGCCAGTCGAAGCGCCTCCCAATGAATGCCTGCAACCACTTTTACCGTCATCAATGGGTGGGTGACAAAAAGCCTTAGAAGTTGGCGGTCGGTCAAATCACGACGGCTCCCGTTCAACGACGAAATCAAGGTCTCACCGTCCTGCCCTTCTTGCTTAATTCGAAGCCCCAGCCTGGCCCCGGGCGCATTCAAACGGAAAAAATATGTTTGATCGAGCTCAATGAACGGCGAGACATACATCATCTTCTTTTGTGTCTGGCAGATCGTCTCTTCGCTCTCACATGGCAGCACGTAAGCGGTTTGATCGCCGAAAGTGTTTTTCACCTCATAAATCACCGAGCTGAGCGCGCCCCCCTCATCGAAGCAATAGTAAATTGAAAGCGGATTGAACACGAAGCCGACCATGCGCGGAAATGCCAGTATCTGCACCATTGCGGGCCGGGCCAGCCCCCGCTTTTGATGTTCCCGGTCAACCCAACCGCGCAAACTTGACCCATCCCGAGAACCGTGGTCGCGATCATAAAATGACATCAATCCAAACTTGTTATAGCGCATCAGACGAAGCGGTTGGAGCGTGTCGGCCAGTCGGTCAATATCAAGCAGAACGGAAAACACACGGTAGCGAAACCGGTGTTGAACCGGGCGCAACCGCATATGCATGACGCGTCCCTGATAGAGATAACTGGAAATGGCCGCCATCACTCGGCCGCTTCAAGGTGCCGCTGAAACGGCTCAGGTGCCGCCCCCAGCCACTCGGGATTTGCGCCCAAGGCAGACGCCACCCGAAGGCCCGATCGCAGGCCATCTTCATGAAAGCCGTATCCAAGCCAAGCGCCCGCATACCAAATGCCATTTTGGCCCTGAATATGATCCACCTGCTTTTGCAACTCAAATGTATGTGCCTCAAAAACCGGGTGATCGTAGCGAAATGAGCGATGCACCAGAGCGGGGTCAGGTGTCTTGTGGGGGTTCAAGCTCACATAAAGCTGAGTGTCTTGCGGGATCGATTGCAATCGGTTCATCCAATAGGTGACCGGTGCCGGGCGCGATGGATCATCAGATGTATCATCGGTCAGGAAGTTCCAGCTTGACCATACCTTTTTCCGGCGCGGCATAAGGGACGCATCGGAGTGTAGAACCGCCTCGTTCTTCGACACCCTGAAACCGGACAAAATCGACCTTGCCTGTTCGGTCGGGTTTTCGAGCAGTGCCATCGATGTGGGCGCATGCGTCGCCAGAACCACCTCGTCAAACTGCGCGCGGGTGC
>CAKZTM010000110.1 GCA_937920555.1 uncultured Paracoccaceae bacterium
GCCATCGGTATTGTGCTCGATGGCTGTTGCGATCCAAGACCTGAGTTTAGACGGGACCCAACTGACAAAACACAATCCGGTCAGGCCAAAATGGATCAGCGTCGGAAGCACTGTCGAGAAGGTTCCGACATAGAGCCACCAATAGCGATGGGGGTTCTCAGCAATGTCGCCGAGTGTTTCTCCTAAATCGATGAGTGGCGTGAGGGAAACAACATTGAAGAAGGTAATGCTGAGCACCAGCGTGCAGCCGAGTGCTGTGAACAAAAGTGCTGCGGTGATCAGATCGGCAAGGCCCCAGAAAAATGTGGTGGGTCCGCGCGCCGCCACTCCCTTGGCGATGAAATGGCGGGTGGCGCCGAAAGACAGGAAATCAAAGATACCATTGGTGATAGGGAGAAGGACTAGAAAGAGGATCAGCCTGGTACCGTCCTGATGTATTCCGGTGAAACTAAGGCTCATGGCAGCCAAACCAAGCCAGACCAGTAGGTAGAACAGAAAAGACATGATAGGTGCTTGGCTTTGGCGCATGTGCCGATGAAATACCAAGCCACCTGAAAATGTAGCGGCAAGCGTGACGGCGAAAGTTATTATGACGACGAATATTCCTGAGACAGCGAACACAAATACAAATGCGACTGCAATTGAGGATGTGAATATTAGGGTGGCTGCGAATGCGGGTGTGAAAGCGAATGCTAGTGCGACCCCGAGGACGAGTGAGAATGTCAGATCGAATTCGGACAAATAGGCTATCAAGAAGGCGATTACGCCTGCAGCTACTGCAAAACGATCACGTAGGCGATAGTTTTGCAGTAGCTGATGATACAAAGAAAAACACAACAGAACAAAAACGACAAACAGTCCGGCGAAGTAGCCGCCATGCACCCAAAGCCGATCTTCATCGGGGAACAGTTCAAAACTGCCAAAACCTGCTGAATTTCCTGTCCAACCCCAATAAAGTGCCAAAGACAGGATCGGGTAGGCGATGGCCAGCCGCATCGCGATGTCCAGCAATGAGGCGCTCCACGCGGTGTGCCCGTCATTGGCGAAGTTCGGGTTGTCCAAGCCGCGGTCTATGGCGCGAAGAACGCCGCCCACGGTCCGGTCGTAGAATTTTGTGCCTCTGGGTGCGCGAAGCCAGTTTAGCGTTCGCGTCCGGCTGTCTGGTTTTGCCAGAGCCATGGTGAAACAGACAAGCATCAGCGCCTCAATCGCGCCAATGGCGAGCCAGAAGCCGGTTCCAAAATATTGTGAAAAAATAGAAAGCATCAATATCCAATAAAAAAGGCCGGCGCGAAATGCACCGGCCTTTAGTTTAGTTGAGAAGTATTAGTTCGGCAATTCGCCGTCGATGCCCTCAACATAGAAGTTCATGCCCAAAAGCGTGCCATCGTCAGCGGTCTCACCTTCCGCAAGCCATGCGCTTCCGTCCTGCTTGTTGACCGGACCTGTGAAGCTGTGCACGGTGCCCGCCACAATCCCATCGGCGATGGCCTGCGCCGAGGCCTGAACCTCAGCCGGGATTTTGTCGGAGAATGAGCCGATCTCGACCATGCCCTCTTTGATACCGTGCCACGTGTCCTTTTCGGCCCAAGTACCGTCGAGAACCGCTTGCGAGCGCTCGATATAGTAGGGCGCCCAGTCGTCAATGATCGAAGACAGGCGGGCATTTGGCCCAAACTGCGCCATGTCAGAGGCCTGACCAAAGGCGAAGATGCCTTTTTCCTCGGCGATGGTCATGGCAGCGGGGCTATCTGTGTGCTGCATGATCACGTCCACGCCTTGCTCGATCAGCGCGTTGGCGGCGTCCGCCTCTTTGCCGGGATCAAACCATGTGGAGACCCAGATGATTTTGAACTCCACATCCGGGTTGACGGCTGAGGCGGCCAGATAGGCCGAGTTGATGCCGCGCACAACTTCCGGGATCGGGAAGGAGGCGATATAGCCGATCTTGTTGGTTTTGGTCATGTGACCTGCAATGTGACCGATGACCGAGCGGCCCTCATAGAAACGCGCGCCATAGGTGGACACGTTGGGTGTCTCACGCTTGAAGCCTGTGGCATGCTCGAATTTCACATCGGGGAATTGGGCCGCAACTTTGTTGGTCGGGTTCATATAACCAAAGGATGTGGTGAAGATCAGGTCATGGCCGGACTGGGCCATCTGGCGGATCACACGCTCGGCGTCTGGTCCTTCTGGCACGCTTTCCACATAGGTGGTCTCGACCTTATCGCCAAGCGCTTCTTCAACGGCAAGGCGGCCTTCGTTATGCTCATAGGACCAGCCGAAATCGCCGATCGGTCCCACATAAACGAAGCCTACTTTGATCTTGTCTTTTGCATCGGCCAGTGCGGCGCCAGTAAGGCCCGCGGCCATGGCAGCGGTGGCCATCAGGGTTTTAAGGATATTCATTGTGACAGTGTCTCCTAGTCGATTTGGAGCTTCCCAGTGGCTCCGGATAAGTGGCAGTGTCGGGTTCAGCCCGATTTATGGAACACGCGGCCCAGTGAGGCCGGTGCGTTTAATGATGCTTTTAGCTTGTCCGCTGAGATGATGACCAGCACGATTATGGTAACAATGTAGGGGGTCATGGCCATATATTGGGACTGAATTGGGATGTTGAGCGCTTGCAAGTTGAGTTGCAGGATCGTGATGCCGCCAAACAGGTACGCGCCCACAACCGCCCACCATGGTCGCCAGCTTGAAAAGACAACGATGGCAAGTGCGATCCAGCCGGCCCCTGCGGTCATACCTTCGGTCCATTGTGGGACACGGATCAGGGACAGATAGGCGCCGCCAACACCCGCGCACGCGCCGCCAAAGCCGATGGCGAGCAGGCGAATTGTGGTCACGTTATAGCCCAGCGAGTGAGCCGCGTCGTGGTTTTCACCCACCGCCCGCAACACGAGGCCCGCGCGGGTTTTGTTGAGGAAGAACGCGACCGCGGCCACCAGCAGGATGGAAACCGGGATCATTGGGTCGAGTTTGATCGCCTTTTCGGTCAGGAAGGTAATCTCGAAAGCGGGGAAAGAGGGTGGCTTGATGCCCGAGTAGGGTTGGCCAATCAGGGCCGCGATGCCAAGGCCGAACATGGTCAGGCCCAGACCCGTGGCCACTTGGTTGGTCAGGAAATACTGGGTCAGTACAGCGAAGATCATCGAGATCAGCGCGCCCCCCACTGCACCGCCTACAATGCCCATGACCGGGGATCCAGTCTCCACGGCGGTGGCAAACCCTGCGATGGCCCCAAAGATCATCATACCCTCAACGCCAAGGTTCAGCACGCCAGATTTCTCCACGACCAATTCACCGATAGCGGCAAACAAAAGCGGCGTGGCCGCAATCATGATCGAGAAGATCAGCGCAATCGGCGAGAGGGATGAAAAATCCATCAGGAAGCCTCCTCGGCCGACTTCAACGTGGCGTCAACGCGGCGTTTGGGGGCGATCCGGTAGTTGACCAGAATGTCGAAGGCCAGAAGGAAAAAGAGCAACATGCCTTGGAAGACGGAGATGGCCGCGGCGGGCAGGCCAAGGCTGAATTGGGCGGTTTCCCCGCCGATATATGTGAGGGCCATAACGAACCCAGCCGCCAGAATACCGATGGGATGGAGGCGGCCCAGAAAGGCCACGATGATGGCCGTGAAGCCGTAGCCTACGGGCAGGGATGGGACCAGTTGGCCGACCGGGCCTGATGCCTCGAACATGCCCGCAAGGCCTGCCAATGCCCCGGAGATGCCCAAGCAAGCGGCGATCATGGCGTTTTGCTTGACCCCTGCGAAATTCGCCGCCTTGGGCGCGGAGCCTGTTAGTTTGACATGGAAGCCGAAGACGTGACGCTCCAGCAGCACATAACCCACCACAACCGCAAACAGCGATATCAGAACACCCGCATGGACCCGGGTGCCCGCCATCAGGATCGGCAGAGTGGCGCTGTCATGGAAGGTGCGGGATTCGGGAAAGTTGAAGCCGTCCGGGTCGCGCAATGGCCCGGACACGAGCGCGGATAAAAGCAGCGTCGCCACATAGACCAGCATCAGGCTGACGAGGATCTCATTGGCATTGAACTTGATGCGCAGGATGGCGGGGATCATGGCCCAAAGAAACCCGCCCAAAGCTCCTGCAAGAGCCATAAGCGGCAATAACCAGACCCCGGACGTGCCGTAAAAGGCAAGGCCCATGGCCCCGCCGGTGATCGCGCCGATGATGAACTGGCCCTCCGCGCCAATGTTCCAGATGCCAGCGCGAAAGCCCAAAGACAGACCAATGGCGATCAGGATCAAGGGGGAGGCTTTGACCAGCAGCTCGGATCGAGAGAACGGGTCAAACAGCGGATCGATGAAGATCACCCGGATGGCTTCAAACGGGTTTTTGCCCAGAAGGCTGAACAAGATTGCGCCCGCGATCATGGTGGCAATCACCGCCAGAACGGGGGTTGCGGCGCGCATGGTTTTTGAAGGTGTCGGCCGAAGCTCAAACTTGAACACGTGGCTCCCCCATTTTGCCTTCCATCATTTGGCCAATAGCTTCGATCGTAACTGTGCCAATTGGCGCAGGTTCGGACAGTCGACCATCGGCCAAAATAGCGATTGTGTCGGCCAGCTCCATCAGCTCGTCAAGGTCTTGGCTGACCACCAAAACGGCAGAACCTTCATCGGCAAGATTGCGGATCGCTTCGCGAATGGCAGCGGCAGCGGCGGCATCGACCCCCCATGTGGGCTGGTTGATCACCAGTACCCGTGGGCGCTGCAAGATCTCTCGTCCCACCACAAATTTCTGCAAATTCCCCCCCGACAGCGCCCGTGCCGCCTGATCGGGCCCGGTTGTGCGCACATCGAACTTCGAGATTATGGCCTTGGCAAAATTCTCTGTGCTCTCGCGTTTGATAAACCCGTTGAGATCGAGCCGTTCGCGCACCCGCGCCGACAAAAGCGCGTTTTCCGTCAGCGACATATCCGGTGCTGCGGCATGGCCAAGACGTTCCTCGGGCGCGGTCAGCAGCCCGGTTTGCCGCCGCGCATTGGTGTCCAGATCAATGATGTCGCGCCCCTCAAGCCAGATGATCCCGTTTTGCGCCTTTCGCTCACCAGACAGGGCCGAGACAAGCTCCTCCTGCCCGTTGCCGGCCACGCCGCCGATACCAAGGATTTCAGAGGCGCGAAGATCAAAGCAGACATCCTTTAAGCTGACGGAGAACTGATTTTCCGCAGCCATAGCCAGATCACGCACCTCTAGAACCGGACGACCGGGCGCGACTTTGCGCGGGCGCGGGCGCGCAAGGCTGGCCCCGATCATCATCTCGGCCAGACTGCGCGGCGTTTCGTTTCTGGGCACGCAGGTTTCCACAACTTGGCCGCCGCGCAAAATCGTGGCGTGGTCGCACAGTTCCTGAATTTCCGAGAGCTTGTGAGAGATATATAGGATCGACACACCCTCGGATTTGAGCTTTCGCAAAGTCCTGAACAGCGTTTCGACCTCTTGCGGCGTGAGCACGGAGGTCGGTTCATCCATGATCAAAAGGCGCGGATTTTGCAAAAGACAGCGGATGATTTCGACCCGTTGCCGTTCGCCCGCGGACAAATCGCCGATAAGCCGGTTGGGATCCAACGGCAGGCCATAGCTTTGGCTTACCTCCGCGATTTGCCGGTTGAGGGCGCGACGTCGCGGTGGGTTTTGCATGCCCAGAGCTATATTCTCAGCAACGGTCAGCGCCTCAAAAAGGGAGAAATGCTGAAACACCATTGCCACGCCAGATTGACGGGCTTGGCCGGGTTTTTGTGGGGCAAAAGCAGCACCATTGAGGGTCATGCGGCCGTGGTCTGGCCGCACCAACCCGTAGATCATCTTGACCAGTGTTGATTTGCCCGCGCCGTTTTCACCTAAAAGCGCGTGAATTTCGCCCGGCCCAATCGAGAAGGAAATACGATCATTGGCGACGACGCCCGGATACGCCTTCGTCAACTGGTGTATGTCGAGGAGTGTGCTCATCCCTCGGTTGGTTCCCTCTTTTTTATCGTTAAAGAGCCTATCAGAGCTTTCCGTCCGCGCAACAGATTCCACCGCCCATTTACGGCAGTTTCGCAAAGATGTTGTGGATAACTCTTGGAATGGGACAATTTGTGG
>CAKZTM010000111.1 GCA_937920555.1 uncultured Paracoccaceae bacterium
GAGCCGCAAGAGACCGCCCTGCGCTTCGTTCTGGACCATGCCCGCGATCTGACCCCTGAGCCGCCCTCAGACCCCGCCAGAGCCACCGCAGAGGCGCTCATGGACGCAGGGCTGCGCAAGTCCCTCACCTGCCCTGCCCCGGCCACTTTGGACCGCCGCATCGCCTCCTGGGCGGTCTTCCACCGGATGCGCAACCTTGAAAGCCCGTTCTCTGCGCCACTTCTCATTCAGACCCGCCGCAAAGCCCGCCGCGCCGCCGCCCGCAAACCGGTGAAGAAATCCCAAAACCCAATCACCAAGAAGGTGCTCACCGACCTGACCGCCACCTGCAACGGCACCCTACGCGGCATACGTGACCGCGCCATATTGCTTACCGGCTTTGCCTCCGGGGGCCGCAGACGCTCCGAGCTGACGGACCTGAACCGCGAGGATATCTCCCTCAAGCGCTTCAACGCCGAGGGCCTGCTTGCACTCACCTTGCTGGAGACCAAGACGACCTCGGCCAACGCACCGCAAAAGCTGGTCCTGAAAGGCACAGCCGCCCGCGCCTTGGTCGCGTGGATTGATGCGGCAAGGATTGAAAGCGGCCCCCTCTTCCGGCCTGTCTCCAAAGGCGACCGCGCGCTCAAGCGCAGGCTGTCGCCCGATGCCATCCGCCAGATCGTCAAATACCGGCTGAAATTGGCGGGCTATGCAGACGACTTCGCCTCACCCCACGGGTTACGATCGGGCTTCCTGACCGAGGCGGCCCTGCAAGGTGCGCCCATTCAGGCCGCCATGCGGCTTTCCCTGCATCACTCCATGGCCCAAGCCCAAAAGTACTATGATGACGTGGAGATTGAGGATAATCCGGCGACAGATCTGTTGGAGTAACCCACGGGTTACACAGCGCTTAACGCCCGAAAAGTCCCATCAACACCGAAAATGGCATACAAGAGTCATACACATGTCATACATAAATCATACAGTTTGTGACTCCCGCCAAAGGCCGCCAATCAGCAAAAGGGCCCATACATCTTGTGTACGGGCCCATCCAACATGCCAAGCTATAGTTAAAGCTCCGTAACCCGCGGGTTACTCCCCTTGCAATTTCGCCTCGAAAGCCTCAATCGCCTCCGCCAACCTCTCTTTCGAGACCGCAGTGAAGTCGATCTTGTTCACGATCCGGCACTCACCCTTGCGGGCCGTTACCTTGGTCTTGCCCACATGAAATTCAAACTTCTCACGCGGCGCAGGCGCCACCACCGGCCCCTTATCTAGCGGCGCCTTGGCGCTTTGAACGAACTCCTCCAGACACGCCGCCTGCGCCTGCGGCGACCCCACATCGCGCAAAGACGCCTTCAACACCTCAACGTCGCCCTGCCCGGTCTTGAGCACACGCGCCACATCCGCCCCCAGATTTCGAGAGATCGACTTGGGAAACTGCACCGCATCCTCAAGCTGCTCCAGCAGAAACACAAACGCGCGAATGTAGGACCGCTTCATCTTGTGGAGCGAGGCATAAAGCCGGCCCACCAACTGCTCAGGATCATCCTCGCTGATCCTTGGGTCTTGGGCCGCCGTCAAAGCAACCTGCGCCATCTCCGCAAAAGTCAGGTCTTCGCGCACCACGTTTTCCTCGACCATATCGATGTAACGGGCGATACGAACCTCCGCCACGTCAGCAATCCGCGCGACAATACTCTTGAAATCAGGGTCGCCGGTTTCTTCCAAAAGCTGGCTCAAAGCCGTAAATCGCCGCCAGCCCTTTTTGAGTTGATAGCGGCCGTCATCACCCAAATAGACCTCAACCGGCTCCTTTTGCCCCCGCGCCCGGATCGACGATTTCAGCTCCTCCATCTCATCGGATGAGGCCACGGCCTCCAACTCCAAGCGGTCGCGCGGCAGGTCGTCCGTGTGAACCTCTTCCAAACCCAGCGACAGCAAAACCCGGCCATCTGCCTGCGCCTCACGAAACGCCTTTGCCTCAGCGGCATTCTGACGGCGCTGCTCCAACTTGCTCTCGGTGGTCTCCGTCAGGCTTTCGGCCGCCTCGCGAACCGCCTTTCCCATGGGGCCCGGCGCACGTTCCTTCTTGGATTTCGACAGGCTTGCCTGCAAAGGCTCAAAGCCGAACTTGTTTCCCTTGGGCATTACTTAACCTCCTTGTTGGCGGCATGGGCTTTCCAGGCGCTCAGCATGTGTTCGTGAAACTCGCCGTAAGCCCGGTCAAAGGACTGCCGCGCGCGCTTCCATGTCTCCCGCGTCATTTGCCGGTAATCCTGTTCATAAACGGACATCTGAAAGCGGCCTGATTGCTCTACAGCGCGGGTCATCTCGATGGCATTTTGACAAACATCCGCTCCAAAGACGTTGCGGAACGCATCCAGCATCGCCGTATGAAGCGGGTTGTTGTGCTCAAAACGGGTCATCAAAAGACGTATGTCCAAAAAGGTCTTGGGCAGGGTGATCTTGGCATCCTCCGCCAATTTGGCAAAGCCGCTAGAGATATCCTCCATCGCATCCCCAAGCTGTCCCAGATAGCTGGTGGTGCTGTCATACTCCCAATAGCCGGGGCCAGACGGTATATAAAGAATGTCCGCCGCAAATGCCGCATTCAGGGACTGATAGCCAATGGCAGGCGGGCAATCAAAGATAATCAGGTCGTATTGATCGTCTGGCAATTCATCGAGATATCGGGCAACGCAGCCAAAAAAGCTCCAGGCCTTGTGCAGCGACCGGTACTGGGCCGACGCAAACTCCACAAAGGCCGCATTGGCGCAAGACGGGATGATATCAATTGTGGGCCAGCATGTGGGCTGAATGAAGTCCTGAAACCGCTGCGCCCCGATGGACTGCACATCCTCCGGCAACTCATCACCGGAAGGGTAGGGGCAGTCATCAGGATCATCATAGGTCTCTGTAATGCGGTCCGCCTCCCGGCACAGATCGCGGCACATGATCCCCCAGACCGTGTTCCACTCCTTTACCTCCACAAGGCCCATCGAATGGGTCAGGGTCGCCTGCGGATCAAAATCGATGCACAGCACCCGGTAGCCATCAAGGGCCGCAGCATTGGCCAAATGCTGGGCCACAACCGTCTTGCCCACCCCACCTTTGAAGTTGGATACGGCCACCCGCATGGCCCGACCTTTGGGACGCTCAGGCAGAAGGGACTTGCCCCGCAACCTGATCCGGCGGCGCAATTCGTTGATCTCCTCCAAGGCAAACCAGCGCTGGCGACCATCCTCCTCAACTGTGCCTTGGGGCAGGGACGGATCATCTGCCAGCTTCTTGCGCAGGGTATCGGCAGGCACCCCGAACATGAACTGGCTGATCTCCCAAATGGAAAACGGCCGGAGGGTCTTCACCTCCGACGGAGAGAACGTCGCTTGCCGCACAGCAGTCTGCTGCAAAAGGCTTCGCTCGTTCATCGCTTGAAGGTCGGAATGGTCGCGCATGACAAATCTCTCGCTATCTGTTAGATGTGCCTCAATAACGCGATTTGGATAATATGCAAAACGCAAAAACTGAAAAACAGCATTTTGGGGTGATTCTGCCATTTAACGGGATTTGAGGTCCCCACACACGAAACTATAGACGATATATGGTGACACGAAAGACGAACACTCATAAGTTTTGGTGACACTAACACCCATATACGGTGACACCAGATTGTCCCCCTTAACCACTTTAACCTTATTTCTTTGATTTATTGAATAAACGGCACATTTTCTGCTTTTTCCCGCATTGTTGACAAACAACGGGATTTCATGCCTAGCTACACCCAACAAGAATCGGCCCCAAAAGAGGGCTGAACATTGAGGCGCAGTGAAAGCAGGGTTCATTTATGGACGCGAAAAAGTTGGTTGGCCCAAAGGCCGGCTCGCTCAAATATGATCTATTAACAGCGATCAACGTCGCAGGTCTCCACGGCTCGCCGGGGTTTCAAACCTCCATGACCCGACTGACCGCATTGGTCACTGCCCGCTACAATTGGCGGCTTGATGAACTGTCTGTGGGTCAGCGCGATATGGCACGTCTGTGGGGGGTCAATGAACGTACAGTGAAACGGGAGATCAAGCGCCTTACCGATGGCGACATTTTGATCTGCAAGCGCCAAGGCGTGCGGGGCAGGGTCGGGGCCTACCGGTTGAACTACGCTGAGATTTACAGGTGCAGCCGTCCCACATGGGCCATGGTCGGACCGGACTTCGAAGAACGCATGTCGGAATTTTTGCCCGATGTCTCAGCCAGCGTGGTGAAGGTCGATTTTGGCAAGCCATCTCCACAGGCCGAAATAGGCTCAGATGACATCAACGGCTTTGGGCAGTGGCGCCATGTCTTGCAACATCTCAAAAAGGCAGATGCGTCGCTGTATCAAAATTGGTTTAAAAGCCTGACTATGGTGGAGTTCAGTAACGGGTTGTTGCGCGTCAATGCGCCCTCCAAATTCGTAGCCCGCTATATAGAGACGCATTTTTTGCGGCAACTTTCCACCAGTGTGGGCGCGGTCATGGGGCCGGTAAACCGGATCGAATTCACAACCCCACACGGCTAAATCGCAATCACGGCCAAAAGAAAATCTAAGCAACTGTCGGGGTTGCAACTATTACATCTGAGCAACGGCTCCAATGAATCACTAAAGAGCGCGTTGCCGCAAAAGCATTGCTAAATTAACCCTCTAACAATGCTTCAGATTCGCCCCGGTCTCATTGGATTTTTCTTTCTATTGTGCGCGCCACAGGTGGCGGTGTCACAAGCTGTTCCGCAATCCACAGAGATATCGCCGTCCGGGCAAGAATATTTGCGGGCCATCCGCGCCCGCGGTGTGCAAAGCGATGTGCGCTATTTTGATCCAACCGCACCGGCCCCTGCGCTGGAGACCCGCGAAACACCGTCGCCGCGCTCAGATACGTCGGGATCAAGCGGCTTTGGACGGCTTGATGCGCCCGCCACCGTTATCGCTCTGCTGATCTTGGGCGCAGTGTTCGCCACGTTTCTACGTTTTGGCGGCTCCAGCAGATTGGCCTTGAGCAAAAACATCACCAACGCCGAGCGGCGGGGCAGGGCGGGGTCATCTGACCTTCCACAAGACACGGTAGATACGCCTGATCTTGCGGCAATCCTCAAAAACCCGGACCGCAAAGCCGCGTTGATCGCTTTGGCTCAATTGCTCATGTCGCGCGGCATTGCGGCGAACGGATTGCTGCTACAGCGCAGTTGGACCGCCCGCGATGTGTTGCGCCGCATCCCGCAAGACCAAAGCTACCGTCAGGAACTGCAAGAACTGATCTTAATGGGTGAAAGGGTTCACTTTGGAGATCACCCGGTAAGTGCCGCGGATTTTGATGGGTTCTTGAGCCGCGCCCGGCCGGTTCTAAAGGCGTTGTCGCGGTGAGTGCCGATCTGAAACCGGCCCGCTTTCGCTTGGATATCTTTTTGATCGGCGGCGCTATAGTTTTGCTGGTCGCGATCTTTTTCTATGTGTCTGGGCAAAGCCAGCAAGTGCTGCGCCATTCGCCAAGCGGGCTCGATGGTCTGCAAAGGTGGCTGGCAACTGACGGCCATCCGGTACGCAGCTTCACCGGCGGATGGGCCAGTGAGCCTGCCAAGATCGGCCTGCGCATCCTGCCCATTTACGACAGTGACCTGAATACGGTCCGCGCGGCTCCAACCTCCAAGGAGGAGTTGCTCGCCCAAATGGACGAATATGACGTGAGTGAGAGTTTGCTGCGCCAAAAAGCTCAGATCGTCCAAACACTGTTGGTCCTGCCCAAATGGCGAAGTGGCATGCGCTTGACCGGACTTGGACACCCGGCATTACTGATCCCCGAGGGCCGCGCCAGCACAGGTTTGCAGCAGGTTCTTGATGGCCCGAAGCAAAACGTGCGTTATCTGCGTCAGCCTTTTACGGATTTTCCTGTGACCACAAACGGCCAATCCCGCACGGCCCGGCTTTATGTGGCACAAGTGTTCGACGGGGCAGGGTGCACCCCGCTGATTGGCCGGGTCTCTGAAATGGTGCTGGGCCGGTGCAAATTGCCTGATGCCCCAAATGACGAAGTGCTGGTGCTGTCTGACCCGGATCTTTTGAACAATCACGGGCTGCGCCTTGGGGATAACGCGCATATCGTAAAGGACATTTTGCTGGATCTGGCCGGCGAGAAGACCGTGATGATCGATTACAGCACTTCAATCTGGCTATTTGAGAATTTTCAGGGCGAAACCCGCGAGCGCACATGGTCTGATCTGGCCCGGTTTTTCGCCTATCCTTTTTCCGTTCTTTGGGGCAGTGCTGCTTTGTTGATGGTGCTGACGCTGTGGCGTGCCGGGCTGCGGTTCGGACCTGTCACACAAGCCGCGCGGGGCCTTGGTGCAAGCAAACAGACCGCCAATACCGCGCGGGCGCGCCTGATGCGTCTGACCGGACAGGATGGTGCCTTGCTGGGCGATTACGCTAAAACCCGGCTGGTGGCTTTTGCCGCCCGTAGCCTTCCTGCCGCGCAGTCAAAAGATGTGGATGCGGCTTTGGGTTATGCTCGGCGGCGAAATCCGAAACTGGCCCGCAAACTCGAAGACGCGCTTGCCGTGATCGGTGCGCTGCCGCCGCATTTGCCCGCCTCATCCGCCATTGAACATGTCGATAGATTTGAATTGATACTGGAGCAGTTAGAACATGACACTTGAAAACCTGCATGCCCATGCCAACGCTCTGCGTTCGGAAATCGCCAAGACGGTACATGGGCAAGACGACGCGATTGACTTGCTGCTGGTGGCGCTGTTTGCCCGTGGGCATGTGTTGCTGGAAGGCCCGCCCGGCACGGCCAAAACCTTGCTGGCCCGCAGCTTTGCGGGCGCGTTGAACCTGGAGTTCGGGCGCATTCAGTTCACCCCGGATTTGATGCCTGGCGACGTTCTTGGAACCTCCATCTTCAACTTCCAAACCTCCACTTTCGTGCTCACCAAAGGCCCTGTGTTCAGTCAGGTTTTGCTGGCCGATGAGATCAACCGCGCGCCGCCAAAGACGCAAGCGGCCCTATTGCAGGCCATGAACGAGCGGGTGGTGACCATTGACGGCGAAGATCATGAGCTTGGCCGCGAATTTATCGTGATCGCCACACAAAACCCCATTGAGCAGCAGGGGACCTATCCTTTGCCCGAAGCGCAGTTGGACCGTTTTTTGTTCAAGCTGGTGATCGAGTTTCCATCTGCGGAAACGGAACTGGCGATCCTCAAGCATCATGCCGCCGAGCCGCTGGATTTTGGTGCTGCGACGGGACAGGTGAACCAAGTGCTCGATGCGCAGGCACTGGTGGAAAGCCGCGCGGTGATCGACGGCATCATTATCGATGACGATATTCTGGCCTATATTTTGCGCCTTGTCCGCGCCACGCGTGAAAGTGCTGAGATTTCCTACGGTGCCTCCACTCGTGCAGCGGACGCGGTCGCATCTGCAACCCGCGCAGCAGCAGCGCTTCAGGGTCGCGATTTTGCGATCCCCGATGATGTGAAACGCCTGTTTGTGCCGGCCTTGCGTCACCGCATCGTGCTTGGCCCCGGCGCTGAGATCGAGGGCCGCACGTCAGTTCAGGTGCTTGAGAACATCCTCAACCAAATCGAGGCACCCCGCTGATACGCCCCTCACCAAAATTGCTTATCGCAGGGGCGGTCGCCCTTGTGGTCTCGCTACTTGCGGTCGTCGCTGGCGGCGGTTTGAGAGATGCCGCACTGGTGCCATGGGCTTTGCTTGTGGTCGTGGCTGTGCTTGATCTGGTGTTGTCTTGGTCGCGCCGCAAAGACGTGTCCCTCACGGTGCCCCCTGAGATGTTTGTGGGTGAGACGGAGACGCTTGCGCTCCACGTAACCCCCACACCGGCCGAGTTGCGCGCGCAGATTAACTGGCCTGCGGGACTTGATGGCCCCCAAGACATCGGCATCCCCGCGGACGGGACCGCTCAAATCCCCTGCCGCGCGGTGAGGCGCGGCAGTTGGGACATCGACAAACTGTATTTGATCTGGCCATCAAGGCTCAGGCTCTTTGAATTCATCCCAACATTGCAGCTCGATCAAACTCTGAAAGTTGTCCCCAATATCCGCTTGGTGCAGTCAGGCCAGATCACCTCGATGGTGACTTCCTCACTTTACGGCGTCAAAGAAAACCGGGCGGTGGGGGAGGGGTCCGAATTCCACCAGTTGCGTGACTTTGTGCCGGGTATGGACGTCAAATCGATCGACTGGAAACGCTCTGCGCGCCACCACCACCTTGTTGGTCGCGAGCTGCGGGCCGAGCGCAATCACCACGTGATTGTGGCGCTGGACAACGGCTATTTGATGCGTGAGGAAATTGCCGGTCTGCCCAAGATCGACCATGCGGTCACAGCCGCACTTGCAACCGCTTGGGCGGCGACACTTGGCGGCGATCTTATCGGCTTTTTTGCCTATGATGCCCGTCCGTCCATTTTTGTAGCACCTGAGCCGGGGCGAACAGCCTTTGCGCATTTGCGCAGCCGCACCGCTGATCTGGATTATGTGAGCGTGGAGACCAACCACACATTGGCCATGACCGAGCTGAATGCCCGCACCCCAAAGCGCAGCTTAATCATTATCTTCTCGGATTTTGTCGATACAACCACGGCAGAATTGCTGATCGAGAATATCTCGATCTTGTCCAAACGCCATGTGGTGATCTTTGTGACCTTGCGCGACCCGGCCTTCGAAGGCATGGCTGAAACCCCGCCGCGTGACATGGACGGGGTGGCTGAATTGGTCAGCGCGGGTCAAAGCCTGACCGAACGGCGTTTGGTTTTGGAACGCTTGGCCGCTCTGGGCGTGACGATCATCGACACAAAACCGGGTGCAGTGACCGCCCAGCTCATTTCCACATATCTCGACATGAAAGCGCGGGAGGTCATTTGATGGACACCAATCTTGATCTTATCAGGTCCGCCCGTTTTCGTGCCGAACGCGAGGCTGATTGGCGCCGTCTAGAGGCGCTCGTGACGCAGGCCGAAACGCGAGGGCTTGCTCAGATGAGCTTCAAGGAGGCCCGCGATCTGGCCGGTCTCTATCGCCGTGCCACAACCGCATTATCCATCGCCCGTGAAATCTCGCTGGACCGCGCTTTGCTGCGCTATTTAGAGGCGTTGACCGCCCGTGCCTATCTCAGCGTTTATGCCCCCCAAGAACGGGTTGGCGGCCTGTTGCGCCGGTTTTTGACCGCTAGTGGCCCGCAAGCCATGCGCCGTTCGTGGCATTTTATCCTTATCGGGTTTTTGTGCATGGGGCTCGGCAGTTTGGCTGGGTATCTGCTGTATTTCGAGAACACGGATTGGTACCATGTTTTTATGCCGCCGAGTTTGGCTGGCGGGCGTGGCCCGGACAGTTCCGCCGAGCAACTCTTGCGTTCCATTTACGATAGTGATCCCAGTTCCAGCGGCCTTGCCGCTTTCGCCACGTTTTTGTTTTCGCACAACACCCGCATCGCAATATTCGTCTTTGGTCTGGGCGCGTTTTTGTGTTTTCCAGCCATTTTGCTGACCTTCTATAACGGCCTCACGCTGGGTGCCTTTTTCGCGCTTCATGTGGATCGCGGGATCGCGTGGGATCTTGCGGGCTGGCTGTCAATCCACGGTGTCACCGAGCTTTCAGCCATCTGCATCGCCTGCGGTGGTGGCGTGCAACTGGGCGCTGCTGTCTTGTTTCCCGGCCAAAATTCCCGTTCCGAGGCCTTGCGGCTCGCGGGCGCTGACGCGGTGAAACTGGCGATAATTGCCGCGATCATGCTGGTGGCCGCCGCCCTTCTCGAAGGCTTCGCCCGCCAACTGGTGCAAGACCCGGTTACACGGCTGATCACCGGTTGGGGCATCGGGGCCATGTGGCTTGCATGGTTCGTGTTTGCGGGCAGGGCGCGCTCATGAGGTTCTGGCGCAAAGCCGCGAAAAGCGCGCATCCGGGCTATGATCAAGTGCTGCCGCCCGAAGGCGTACCGCTGTTGTTTCAGATCGCAGGCCCCGGTGTGCGGCTTGCGGCTCAAGTCACCGATATTCTTATCACGCTTGTGGCGGCTGTCGCGTTCTTGATCCTGATCTATACGCTGGGTCTGGCCAGTCCACACAATCTTACGGCCATAGGCTCCATGCTCTTTTTCATAATCAGGATACCCTATTATGTGCTGACCGAGTTGTTGTGGAACGGGCAGACGCTGGGCAAACGGCTGCTAAAGCTGAAAGTCATTTCCGCCGGTGGTGGCTCCTTGACCGCTCAGTCTTTGGTGGTGCGAAATCTTATGAAAGAGGCAGAGATCTTTTTGCCCGGCACTTTGCTTATCGCACTTGATCAAGCCTCGATGACCATGTCGCTGATCTCATTGGCGTGGATCATTGCGGTTCTGGCGGTGCCTTTGATGAACCGCCGTCGCCAGCGCTTGGGCGATCTGATCGCCGGAACCTTTGTGATCCATCTGCCCGAACCCATTCTTTTGAGTGATCTGGCGCAGACACCGCAAACAGGTTCGGTGAAGGCGGAAAATTTCACGTTCCTGACCCATCAACTTGACCACTACGGAGCCTTCGAGCTGCAAACCTTGGAGGATTTGCTACGCGCTGGCGACCGCCCACTGACTGCGCCTTTGGCGATAAAGCGAAAGCAAACACTGGCCGCCGTGGTCGAACAGATCCGGCGCAAAATTGACTTTGCGGATGCGGTAGAGGAGGCTGACCACAACGCGTTCTTGACCGCCTTTTACAATGCTCAGCGTGCCTATTTGGAGCAACGGCAGATATTTGGCGAAAAACGCGCCGACAAGACGCATGCTGACCCATAAACCACAGCTTAGTGAATAACTCACATAAAATGCTTGGTAAATTAATTTGCCACTTTATTGTCTAAAACACCAAGCAAAGTTTTTATAATGTAAATACTTGAGGAAACTATATTCATGACTGATGCAACCGCTGTGAGCCCCCACCAACCATTGGGTGTGGGATCAATCGTCTCAGAGAGCTTTTCGATCCTGTTTCGCAATCTGATCCCGGTCGCCATAACCAGTGTTGTACCTATTCTTTTGGGCCTGATCGTATCTGGACTTATTATTGGTTTCCCAGCGGCACTGGGGGCGTCTGAACCAGAGTTCTTTGGTCCAAATTCTGTGTTGTTGTATATTCTTACAGTAGTTTTTCAGCTTGTGTTTTACGCCATCGTGGTCGCGTCGCTGGTACAGCTGGCATATGACGCAAAACTGGGGCGACCTTTCCGGTATGGGGATTATGCCAAAGCGGCGATTGCGACGATTGTACCCAATGTGGTCATCATGGTGTTGGTGACTATTCTAGTCGGTCTGGCGGCCATTGCATTTGTGATACCGGGCCTGTGGGTCTATGCGGTTTATTCTATTGTGATCCCGGCTTTGGTGATTGAGCGTGTGGGATTTGGCGCCATGGGCCGCAGCCAAGCCTTGACCAAAGGCTACCGCTGGCCGGTTTTCGGGACCATTTTTCTGATTGGCATTTGTGCGGCTATTTTGAATATGGCGGCGGTGTTTGTGGCAGGGCTTTTGTCGGGAACACTCGGCAGCAGTGTCATTCTCGTTGCAGCTGTTATCCAGGCAATCTTTTTCTCGGTCGCCTATGGATTGTCGAGTATCGCGGTTGCGTTGATTTACGCCCGACTTCGCGACATCAAAGAAGGTGTTAGCGTCGACACTTTGGTCACCGTCTTCGAGTAATCCTCTCAGCGATTGCTGATTTATCTGTCGCCACATGGAAAGTGCGATTTGGACGAGGTCGTCATCGCGGCCCGTCCATAATGCCTATTTTGCTGGCAGACATGTCCAAAAGGATAAGGTGATAATCGTCACATCCTTCCCGTAATAAGCAGGACTAGCATCCCTCCACAGATTAACGAATTTTGTGGAAGGGATATGATTATGGCTCCGTCAGCAGGACATGGGAAAACTCAGTTGCAGGGTCAACATGACTTTTGCAAGAGAGACCACCACCACCATAACGGTGACCGGTTTGGTCGTCTGTTTGAAGATCTGCCCGCGCTCTTTACCGACCCGCGCGTGTTGGAGGAATTGGGAAAATCGGGCGGGGTTATGGATGGCGGTGCCAATCCGGCAGAAACCCAAACCGTGGCTGTGGGTCATGTCTTTTTTGGGCAGTTTGTCGATCACGACGTAACCCTTGATGTGGCATCCAGCTTTGACCGGGTGAACCAGCCCGATGCGATCAGCAATACCCGCACCCCGACGTTGGATCTGGACTGCATCTACGGGTCTGGCCCAGAGGCGAGCCCGCATCTTTACCATTCGGACGGTACATTCAAAGGTGTTAAGCTGATTACCGGGGTGGAGGTGGGCTCGGGCGCGTTCACCAATGATGATTTGCCGCGCGCAGGCACGGTCGCGCTGATTGGCGATCCGCGAAATGATGAAAACCGGATGATAAGCCAGATACAGCTCAACATGCTGCGGTTTCACAATAAGATGTGCGATACGCTGTCGGATAAATATTCTGGGGGAGAATTATTCGAACACGCGCGTGAAACGGTGATGTGGCATTACCAGTGGTGCGTCGTACATGATTTTCTGACCAAAATCTGCGGCGAGGGCGTGATCAGCCGCGTGCTGTCGGAAGGACGCAAATGCTACCGTCCGAAGGAGGCGTTTATCCCGGTGGAGTTTTCCGTAGCCGCTTATCGGTTCGGTCATTCGATGGTGCCAATGAAGGTGCAGGCACAAAAGAATAGGCCGCGGTTTGAGTTGTTCGGAACAAAATTCGGCAAGGGTTTCTCCCCGATTACAGACGCGGATGCGGTCGTGGACATCCATGAGCTGTTTAACACCTATGAGAACCGCGCTGTGCAAACTGCGGTGCAGTTGAACGGGCAAATGGCTGCGGATCTACTCAAACTTCCGACCAATGTTGTCGGTGCGGGCGAGGCCTCGCTTGCAACCCGCAATCTCATTCGCGGTCAAAGCTTCCTGCTTCCATCAGGTGAAAGCGTTGCTCAGGCGCTCGGCCGGGATCAGGCTGAGATTGATCAGGTTAAGGCTGCGATACAAGCTGTAGCGCCGGATCTCAAAGGGGGTACACCTTTGTGGTTCTACTTGCTCAAAGAGGCTGAAGTGATTGGTCGCGAAGCTGCTGATGGCACGTTCGAGCCGGGCGAGGGGCTTGGACCGGCTGGTGCGCAGATCGTCGCGGAAGTGGTGATAGGCCTGATTGAGCTTGATCCGCGTTCTTGGTTGGGATCGAACCGGAACTGGCGTCCGATGACGGCCAGCGATGGTGGCACCGATTACGAATTGTCTACTGTCGGCAATATGCTGGTTTTTCACGCCAGCTAATGCCCTGAAAAAATCGACAATGACCCGGCACAATATGTGCCGGGTTGCTTGTTTTGTGCCGTTGATAGGCATCCGGCGCGGGGCATTTACGACATTTTCATACTGCTCTCATAGCCTCTGTCATCTTATGGCCCAGTTTAATATCTATTGGTGCCACGGATCGTTTAACAGGTGGCACGAATGCTTCATGGGAATGCAACGCCGCAATTGCCGGCAAATGATGTAATAGCCTCGCGTATTGCGCAGCTTTCAGCAGAATATATCGAAGCAGACAGGGATCGGCGCAGTGCGATCAGCGCGGAATTGCGGGCTTTGGTCGACGGAACGGTCACCCCGCTGCATCGTCGGTTTTAATCGCAAGTCGCCGTGTGGCGTACCGGTCCATCCCAAATCAGGAAAGTTGCAGGAAGCGCCGCGAGGTTTCGCAGATTGCCTTAGAGCTTTCATGTTGTGACCTTCTCGACACCGTGCCGAAGTTGCGCTCCTCATCGCTATTTGCGCTTTGCAACCGTTTGATCTTGTATCTTCGGCCATCCTGCGTCGGACCCATACGCTCAGAGCATCGCCCATTTATTCTGAATCACATGGGGTGATACCTACCGCAACGACATCAAGTGGCATGACTGGGTGGCGTCCTAAAAGGGCCTTGCAGGTTTTTAAGACGCGGCTCTAGCGGATTTCTATCTGTTTTGATTTTGACCAATGATCCAACGGGTGTCTCAGTTTCGAAAGTGGTCGAACCATGTCACCATAAGCCTCAGTGATAGCTACCCAGCATCCGATATTTTTCCGGAATTGTGGAAATTCCTGCAAAAACTCTTGGCGTGTTGCGCTTTCAAACATCTCCAACGCTGTTGGTCCGGGATAGAAACTCTCGGCCGCGGTATTTTCTGCGAAGATAATCTGATGAGCATCGAACATCAGATGAATATACGTGACGGCGCGCTTGCCGTGGGCAATGCGCACCCCGTTTGATCCGGTTAGATGAATGGCACGCACCAGGTGATCCGGCCTTTGCAACAGGGCGTGTTGGCGCGAGACGAAAAGGTTGCGTTCGGCACCTAGAAAACCCCGGGGGATAAGAACCGGTCGCAACGTTTCATTGGCCGCCAGGTCATTGGAGCCTATGTGCCGCATACCAATCCAGCGAATGGGCTGCGGGCCGTTATCCATGGTGTTAACCAAATCGCCGACACGCAAGTCGTCGATCAGGATATCACCGCGGGGGGTGCGAATGGCGGTACCAGAGGTAAAGCAGACCACCCCGGTATTTTCTTGTGTAAAGCTTGTATTGTCCGCCGAGGCACCGGTGAAACTCAGCGCATCGCCTACTCCGAATTCCGAATTGTCTGTATAGTCGACCAAACGGCCTTTCGTATCGGTCGTGTTGGATTGATTAAGGGTGTTGTCATCGCTCAAATCTGCGTAGAGCTCGGCGAGATTGTCATAAAATCCGGAAAGATCAATGAAATCGTTATTGCCGCTATCGCCGTCTGAAATCGTACCGGTATTGCCGGTGTTGAAATCCGTGATCGTGTCATGACCGTCGCCAGCCGCGTAAGTGAAGATGTCGTTGCCTGCGCCGCCGCTGATCGCGTCGTCGCCAGTACCCCCTTCTATCGTGTCACCGCCACTCCCTCCGCTGATTGTATCATCACCACCATCAGCGAATATGTTCATGCCCAAGCTGTCGGCCGACCCATCTAGGCTGTCATCAAATGCGGTCAAAAAGATGTTCTCAATTTGTGAGAAGGTCAGCGTGTCAGAGCCATCGGTAACGGAGCCTGCTTCATCGCCGGTGTAGCTAACAGTGACTGATCCGCTGCTGCCTGACAGATCGATGGTGTCACTATCGATCCCACCTTCACCACCAACAACCGAAGCGCTTCCCATGCCGAAAATGGCTTCAAAACTGTCGGCGTCGTTTCCACCGAAAAGTGTTTCATTATCCCCTATATTAAACCGGTCGTTACCGGCCTCCCCGTAGGCCACATTGCTCCCGGAGCCTGACTGGAAATAGTCATCGCCGGCACCACCATACATGGTGTCGTTTCCTGAGTTGGAAATGAGACTGTCGTTACCGTCGCCGCCTTCAAGCCAATCGCTTGAGCTGCCGCCCAGTATTAAATCGTCGCCGGTACCCCCCAGTAGAGAGTCGTTGCCCCATCCGCCTCTTATGGTGTCGTTTCCATCCCCTCCATCGACGGTTATAGCAACCAAACCGCTCGAGCCGGTAAGGATGTCGTCAAAATCTGTCAGCGTGAATTGCTCGATTTGGGAAAATGTCGCGGTGTCGCCCGCTTGGGTAAATGTGCCAGCTTCCGATCCCGAAAACGCAACAGTAACACCATCGGACAAAGAAGAGGCGTCAATCGTATCACTATCGTTGCCATCTTCGCCTCCGATGATTGTATCATCGCCGAAGCTGTCCTCTAGGATGAATGTGTCGGCATCATCTCCGCCATCCATACTGTCGTCGCCAGTACCGCCCGACAGTCGGTCGTTGTCCGCACCACCGATCAGTGTATCATTGCCAGCGTTACCCTCTAAGGTATCGTTGCCTTCCGATGCCACGATGCTGTCGTCGCCCGCGCCACCGACAAGGCTGTCATCGCCTGCGGAGTTCATCAAAGTGTCGTTGCCGTCACCGCCCAACAACGTATCCTGACCCAAACCTGTAGTCAGCAGGTCATTGCCGTCGCCGCCGGAGACCAGATCATCGCCATCGCCACCAGTAAGCGTGTCGTCTCCACCGCCGCCGGTCAGGACGTCGTCGCCGTCGCCACCATCAATACTGTCCGAGCCGTCCTCACCTAAGATCGTGTCACCGCCTGCGCCACCAACAACCGTATCGTCGCCGGTTCCGGCGCTTACGTTCATGCCCGATGTATCGGATGAGCCTGTTACGCTGTCATTGTGATCCGAAAGGATGAAACTTTCGACTTCCGAAAAGGTCAGCGTATCTGTGCCATCAGTTGTCGTGCCGGTCTCGCTGCCAGTATGGGTGACTGTGACCGCACCTGTCAGGGATGAGAAATCAACTGTATCGCTGTCGGTGCCGCCCTCACCGCCCACGATTGTGTCACTGCCGGAGCCGTTCTCGATAACAAATGTATCGGCGTCATTGCCACCGACAAGGCTGTCATTGTCCGACAGAAGGATGGTAGGCTCGACGGTGGTAAAAATCTGACTGACATCAAAAGTGTCGCTAGAATAAATTTGAAATTCTTGGCTATTGCCGTTGGTGTACGTAATTGTAACGGTCTCATACCCGCTGCCAGAAGTGGTAGTCAGGCTTGAATACATCTCTTGGAGTACAATTTTATCTGTGCCCATGTCGAAGTCGCCGACAATGAGGGTGCCGGTTTGCTCAGTCGTCTCGACACGGATGTAGTCGGCGACACCATCGCCATCACCCGCACCAGGGGAGTCGCTTAAACGAATTGTCGCGCTGGATCCGTTCTCAGCGGTCCAACTGAAATAGTTTTGATCGGCCGTTCCGGTTAAATTCGCCGAATTATTGGCTGTGGTCCAACTCACCGGCCCGCCATAGGTAGAGCCGCTTAGGATGGTATCGTCGCCAGTGCCGCCATCGATCGTGTCGTCGCCGGTATCACCATCAACGCTATCGTTTCCATCTCCGGCTTCTATCTCGTCATCGCCGGTTGTTATCTGGTCGCCAGCGGCATCTATAAACCCAAGCCCCAAAGTATCGTCGCCGGATGTACCATCGACAGAATAAATGCTTGGCACACCATCCTCGATGCTCAGCGTGAATGTTCCGGCGGGGTCCCCTCCTAGAAAATCGCTGCTGTCATAATTCAGGACGGAGGCATTGTTTCCAGAGCCCTCCAGCTCAAAATCAACAGCACCACCATCAGTGATACCAGCGGTTGCTACACCGTACCCACCATTAGACCATTGGATATCTTCATAGATCAGTTCGACATCAAAATCGTCGTTGCCATTATCTGTGAGCACCACTTGGAAAGAATTTGAACCACTGCCCGAGTAAGGTGCGACATCCAACCAGGTGATGGTTACTGTGCCCGTCGTGGGATCGAGATCCCAGTAAATATCCCCGCCCTTGTTGATATCGGCATCGGACCAAAATGGAACGATTGCGGGTTCCGACAGTCCTGCGACACCGCTGGGGCTATAGCCGGTTTGTGGGCCGTCAAACGTAATCAGACCGTTAGAGTTGATATAAATGTCTGTATAGTTGGTGCCAAAATAGTTGATCCCGTTGCTGCCAAAAACAGACGAGATATCTACTTGAACGCTGCCGTCATCATTATTCCCGGCAAATTTGGTGCTGGTGGAGAAGGCATTCTCGCCGTATCCGCTGGCCCCACCAAGACCTGAGTTCATGGTCGCCATTTACCGCACTCCCAAAGCGGCAGGGACGGGTAAAACACAGCGCCAGTCGATCGGAAAAATCTTCCCGACCGAAGTCCACCAAGACATTGTGAATCGAATCATACCACCCGGCACATTCAAGCCCTTACTGCAATCTCAAGGCAGATACGTAAGGCCTATAGGATACCAGAATGTTAAGTGTAAAAATTGTATTAAATTATGTTTATCAATGGGATATGGGAAATCCAGAACAGGATAATTGCATGACTGAACACACGTCCTTTGGTGCAATTTTGGACGGGTTCGGACAGGCCATCATGACAGATAATAATCTTTAGTCAGAGCTTACAATTGGGGCTGTCCCACATGAACGATCTCAAGAAAATCCCCAAACACAAATGGCTGTCCCATCCACAAGACACGAATGATATTGATTGCGGTGTGGTCGGTTATTTTTTCACACTGGCCGTGATGAAGCGGCGCTCCCAATTGAAATCAATTTTAGCCAACGCGAGTTGAGACTGACACTTGGTTTGCAATCTCTTAAATATAATGGCCGCGAGAAAACTTCCTACAATTGTGGCAGGGGCCACAAATCCAGTATTCATACTTATGCGTTCTATCAGGCTTTGCACAATTGGGTGCAGCAAATAGACGATCATTGTCAGACCTGCCATGGTCACGATTGCATTGGCTACGGTTCTGCCAATCTTGACCGACGTGCCCAAAAGAATTGTGGCCAGACCAAAATACATGAATGCCGCCGCGGTGACCGGCACCTCTGCCCAATGTCTGGTAAAGACGATAATCAAAGCGATCAGAAAAGTACTTTTCAACCGTACCGTCGTCGCGAAGTGGAGACACCAGCCCATCAAAAACAGCTCAAATGCACCCAGCGTGTGACGTATGCGAAGCCCGGGCAAGATCTCGGTTAGTTGCACAAAGTCGATCAAAACAAAGACGCCGATAAGCGCGATCATTCCGGTCATGAAAGGTTGGATTGCAGCCAATTTGCGCACGCTTGGTAGCGAGAATGGCAGGACGCTCAGGAATACCAGTTGCGCATACGCACAAACATACCAGTAGGGTTCAATTGCGGGGCCCGTGATCTCTCGTTCAAAATTCCCCAAAAGAAGGAACCAGTTCAGCTCGATGGGTTTGTACAGAAAATGCACAGACCCCATTATTATGAAATACCCTAACAAGATCGGCCCAAGCATGGCCTTGGCTGAGCGTAGAATATCCCCCCGAAACAGGGGCGCGCTCTGGAAGCGTGCCAAGGAGAACCCGGAGAGGATCAACATCAAATAGGCCCCCCCGCTGATATGAAAGTCCGTGGTGTGATGGAGCATGACCGCAACTATTGCCGCAATGCGCCACAGAACATCTACAGGAACCTGAACTAAATTGATTTTGTCATTTTCGCCGCCTGGCGTGTTTGAAATCGCCAACAGGCTGGATAGCGGCAGAGTTTCCCAAGCGGCTGGTAGTGGCGCACCGCTATTTTGAAGGCTTAGCTGGACCTCCAGATAAGATAGACTGTCCCCGCCATGGTCCTGAAAACTGCGGTGCATATCAAGTGACTTGGTACGCAAAACCCGCTCCAGAAGCGCTTGTAGATCGTGATCGATCTTGGGTTTCTGCTCGGCAATATCCAGCGCCATAGTTTTAAGGGTCTTGTAGTCGACTTTTCCGGAGCTCAGGACCGGCACGTCATCCATGTCGGCAATCGTATAGAGCGAGGATGAGAGACCTAACTCCTGCTCCAAATGATCACGGTAGGTCTCGCGAGACCCGCTTTGAGCAAAAACGACAAGTTGCGTATCCGAGCCGGAGCAATAGGCCTTAAGGCCCTTTTGCCGCAGATCCGTTTCAATCTGATCCAGGCTCAATCTTAGGCCATTCATCTTGACAAAACGGGAGGATCGACCAACAATTTTAAAAAATCCATTGGACATGCGCTTGGCAATGTCGCCGGTGGCCAATTTATCCAGCTCGGCGCCTTTGGCCAGGTCTGCAATGGCGGTTGCATATCCCATCATCACGTTTGGACCGCGGTAGATCAGCTCACCTTCGGTATCTGCGCCGGTGATGCTTTGGCCATTGGCATCCTCCAGAGACAAGACACCACCCGGAACGGCCTGACCGATGCTGTCCATTTGCGTCTCTTCCGCATCAGCAGGGACGTATGAAATGCGCGGCGAGGCCTCCGTCTGTCCGTACATCACAAACAGCTTCCAACCCTCTTTGCGTGCTTGACGATGAAAGGATACAGCCAGTTCTGGATCAAATCGCCCACCGGCTTGGGTCACATATTTCAATGTGGGGAAACGATCTGGAGAGAGGTTTTCGGCGGCCAGCATTTCGAACTGCACGGGCACCAAAGACAAAGATGTTACGCCGAGTTCTCGTGCCTTGGACCAAAAGCGATCATGAGTGATCGAATGATCGGTTAAGACCAAAGAGCCGCCCGAGGCCAGTTGCACATTTAAAACCGAGAGGCCGTAGGAATAGTGCCAGGGCAGGGTGGTAATTGCGCGATCGGTTGGCTGAGCCTCCAGATAAGTTGCGATAGACGCGGCATTGGAGGCGATGTTTTCTCGCGACAGGCGGACCAGTTTCGCAGCGCCGGTTGTGCCTGATGTCGAGAGCATAACCGCGAGCTCTGGGTTCAGGTCGTGTTGATCAGAGTTTTGAAGCTCGACATCCCAATCCCCATCCTTACGTCGCAGAACCACGTTGGGCTGATAGGTTTCTCGTATATTACTTCCCGCAGTGCACTCGTTTTCACCGCCGATGATCACCGGCCATCCCGATCTCAGTGCGGCAAGATAAAGGGCTATTGGGAGTACGTCATTCTCCGCCTCGATCAAAATTAACGGACGGTGAACATTTGGCCCCACAGTCTGGCTGACCAGCTTCGCTGTATCGTCGGCCAAATCTGAAAGCGAATTGTAAGAAATTACCGTGGATTCGGCAAAGAGGCACGGGCGATCTGCAAATTTATCAAAATCCTGCCAGAAAAATGCACTCATCAAACAATACCCCAAAAGAATGTCTTGAAAGGTATTGGAATGGCGGAAATCCGCCTAGTGGCTATTTATAGCTAGGGTTAATATGTTGCAAAACAAGCGCAGAAGTAGAAACTGCGCAACACTGACAGGTGTATCGCGCAGTGTTCGCAGTTGTCGGGCCGGCGGGCCAAGGAAAGTGCCCAAGCCGCTTCATTTCCGGAAGCTCAGGTCATTTAAAAGGCATCGGGTAATGGATGCCGCCGGCCGAATGAAGCGCGTTCAAGCCCCGGACAAGGTTGAACTTGGAGTCAAATCCAAGATGGCGGTCATAGATGTCCTTGTAGTTGCCCACCTGGGCTATGATTTGGTAGCAAAAATCATCGGCAAGACCCAGTTTGCTTCCCAGCTGTCCCTCAAATCCCAACAGACGTCTGATCTGCAGATTTGTGGTGTCTTTCATCTGTGCCACTCGGTCTTGCGAGACGCCGAGCGCTTCTGCGTTGAGCAGGCATTGACCGGTCCAAAATACGATATCGCGCCAATTGTCATCCATATGGCGCACGACCGGACCGAGGGGTTCACGACTTATCTCATCTAGCAAGATTGTGTGTTCAGGCGGTTTGTCGAGCAACGTGCGCTGTGCGACGAGACTGGACTTGTCGCCAGTATAGGCATCACAAGCACCGTCTTCATATTGGGTCAACGCCGCAATGCGATCGTCGAATGCGCGGATTTCAACAGCTAGACCGGTAGTCTCGAAATAATCCCTGATGTTACTTTCAGAGGTGCTTCCGCTTTGCACGCAAACCGAGCGTCCGTTGAGGTCTGACAACTTGAGGATTTCATCATTCTTGCGCACAAGAAGCCCTTGTCCGTCATAGTACAAAACCCCTGCAAAATTCGCCCGCAACTCACTGTCGCGCGACATGGTCCAAGTGGTATTGCGCGTGAGCACATCGATCTCGCCAGATTGAAGGGCCGCAAAGCGCAATTTGCTGGTGAGGGGCACGATCTCGACCAAATCAGCGCCTTCAGAGCCCAGAGCCGCCGCACCAATCGCGCGACACATATCGATGTCAAACCCGACGAACTCGCCATTGTCGGGGTCTAGATAGCCAAAGCCCGGTAAATCAGCATTGCCGCCACATCTCAAACGCTTGCGATCTTTGATGGCCTGAAGGGTTTCGCCCGTCTCGGCGAATGTGGCCGGTTGAGTGACGACTTGCTGGCGAATGATCACGCCGCCAAACCGCTTGAGCTCGCCCAATAGCGATGATGCGGAATCCAAGCGTTCTGTGAGGCGTTTGTTTTCTGCCTCTAGCTCAACAAGTTGCCGCTTTTGGGTGTCGCTGTCCTCTTCGGAGCAACTGACAAGTGCAAGCAGTGCAAGCAGTGCAATCTTGACCCTAATCGCCATTTGTAACCTCCGAATGTAAGGGCGGTGCCGCCTCTGACCCTGAGGCCGCACGCGGCGCGGGGCGTCTTTTTTGTTGTTTGGGTACGGTGCGACTATTGATCAAATTATTGAGTTGATCATTCAACTTCGCATCTTGGTTGAGCACCTGATTGAAGGTCGCATGCGGCAGCAACAGCAGCTTACAATCCACTTCCGCCACCGCGCTGACTGGGCTAACGGCGCGCCCAAACAATCCAGTTTCACCAAACAATCCGCCAATCCCATAGCTATCAGAGGCATCGAGCCCATCATCATCGCCCGGCGTGTGAATGCGCACCGAGCCATCCATGACAATCAAAACCCCTTGCTCTTGTTCGCCCGGATCCAAAATGCGCTCAGTGGCGGCATAGTGTTTAATTTGTGCGGTCTCGCAGATCATATCCATCGATTTTTGGGACATGTGCTCAAAAATTGGAAGGCTGCGGAATGCGTCTTCCAACTCAGGTAAAGTGTCTGCCCGATCTGATGTCTTGGCCGAGGCTGTTTGTGCAAAGATCTTCTGCGCCTGCATTGGGATTTTGATGTCATCTCGCTGCGCGGCGTACCAAATACGCGTTAAGCAGTCTTGTAGCACCTCTGGTTTGGTCTCGTAATCATCAATCCAGAATTCGATCAGATATTGGGCGACAGGATTTTCCAGCTTGGTCAAAGACACGGCCGGTGCCGGATCGGCCAGGATACCAGGTGTCTTACTCATGGTTGTGTTTAACATGCGTTTGATCTCATTGGGGGGCACGTCAAAAGAGAAATAGAGCGTTTCATCCACCAGTGTGTTTGAAGTTGGGCGGCTGTGGTTTGTGATTGCCTCATCGGAAATTGCCCCGTTTGGGATCACGACCAGATCGCCATTCCAGTCCTCAATATGGGTATACCGCCAGTTCACATCGATGATCTTGCCTTCCACATCGCCGAATTTGATCCAATCGCCGGTCTTGAAGGGGCTGTTCGCCACAAGAAGAACGCCAGAAACCAAATTGCTGAGTGTCGCTTGAAGCGCGAAAGCGATTACAATCGAGCCAATGCCGAGCGTTGTGGCCATTTCGCGAACCGGCAAGGCCCAGATATTTTGCACGATGTGATAGGCGATAAAACCGATCAGCGCATAAGGGGGAAGCCGCAGAAACAACTGAGGTGTTTTCGCGCGCCAGTCCGTATCTTGGTAGTGCCCATTCCCCAAAACTGCCCGTGTTGCCCGAAAGATAAAGGCGATCAACAGGACCCAAAACAGCGTGCTGACAAGATTGGCAGGTACGCTGTGCACATCCACCGTAAAGACCAGCCGCAGAACCATGACCAGTACCAGACAGGGCAAAACCAGGTCGCGTGCAAATCGAAGGGCTGCCCCATATTCGCTTTGCCCGGCGCGCAGCCGGTCGACCAACTCGTTGAGGACAATAATGCAAAATGGCACGCCCAAAACGAGCAGGACGCCCCAACCGACATAGTTGGATTGCGCGATCTCCATCCTTATTCGTCCGCCGTGTGCGAGGCTTTAAGTATGACGCTGTGAAGATCGAGCGACATATCGTCATATTCAAGACGGATCGGCTTTGAGAAATTGAAATGGTCCTGGACTTTTTGCTGCACTTCGTCGGTCACCAGGATCGAGTTCGGCTTTGCTTCAAACCGGATGCGGGCCGCCAGATCGGCCGGCCGGCCCCATAGCTCGTAGTGGAACTGGCGTGTTCCCACAACGGCTGATGTTACGGGCCCTGCCGCAACACCGATCTTGAGACTAAGTTGTGTGCTATTTTCGGCGTTAAACTTAGTCAGCATCTTGAGTGCTGCCAACGCGAAATCCACTGTTTGGCGGGAGTGATCGAGCCGAGTGCGGGTTAGCCCGCATGCCACGATGTAGGTATTCCCAAGCGTTTTAACCGGCTCCACTTCATAGCTTTCGCCCAGATCATCCAATCGGTCCACAAGTGCGTGCAGTAGTGCCGCCGAGCTGGTCACCCCAAGATTGGCCGACATATCGTCCAACCCTTTGATCTGGAGATGTGCAATGGTTACCTGCTGTAGTTGATCCGCAACCACTTCGCCCGCCTGAAAACGTTCCGCGATTGGTCCGGGCAGGATATTCAGCAGGAGCGCTTCATTTTCTTCAGTCTTGCGTGCGATCGTGGCTGATTTTTCCCGAATGCTGCTGACCATAGTATTAAAACTTGTTGCTAACTGACCGAATTCGTCACGGGTGTCGATGTTAATGCTCACATCATCCTGACCTGAACTCAGGCGTCTTACGCCGTCTGATAATTTCTCAATAGGGCTGACAAAATAGCGTGATATCAACATCGACAAAAGGGCTGTGATAAGAACCAACACAACACCCCAAATCAGGATATTCCGCTGCAACACCGCAATCGGGTTGAAGGCCTCTGACGTTGCCATTTCAGAAATGATTGCCCAGTCGAGGCCCGGGATATTGAGCGGCGCGAAGGAACTGAGTACAGGTTCGCCGAGATAATTTCGCGTCAGATGAGTGCCAGAATTCCGATCAAACGCCTCAAGGACGCTATCACTCACGACGGGTAAAAACGCGTTGGTGGTGTTAAACACAGTGATGTTTTTTACGGTGTTGGGCCGGAAATTGCCCTCACCGACCTTGTCAAAAAACGTCTCCTCCTCCTCTAACAAGAGCCGCGCGTCGCTCCGCATCATTTTGTCTGATCCGACCAGATAGGATTCCCCTGTTTGCCCGAGGCCATTTTCCTCCCAAGCGCCTCCGTAAGTCATCGCATCGTTGATTTGGGCGGCGGGAAGTTGCATCGCGAGCATGCCGATCAACTCATTCCCATCGTAAATCGGTGATCCTACAAAGGCCGCAGGCGCGCCATAAGATGGCGTATATGGTCTAAAATCGGTGACCGTAACCTCGCCGCGCGTCGGCTCCTCGATGATCTGTTTGGCCAACACGCCAAGTCCCGAGTCCTGATATGGTCCATCCAGCAAGCTGGTTCCAAAATCAGTTTCCTTGAAGACGCTGTAGACAATACTGAGTGATTTCACATCGATCAGGAAGATGTCGTAGTAGCCGAACTCATTCGCCAAGTTCCGCATGATTGGATGATAAAAGCGATGAAAACGGCTATAGATCGTCAATTCGTCTTTGGATTGGGTCAGTTGGTCCTTTTCGCCCAGAGGATACGGGTTTTTGACGACGTAGTGATATTGAAAATAGCTCACCACCGACCGTTTGGGTTCAAACATGATCGGCATGGGCGTATCTTCGGCCGCCTCTGCCAATTTGTCAGAAAACGCTTTGCTGTAGAACTGGCTCACTTCTGCGTTTTGCTGCTCGTCAAGAGAGCGGTGCAGGCCAACCCCGTATCCAGTCTTGAACTGCTTCATGGCGTTGACGATCATGCGATCTTCGGCAAGTGTCCGGGTTTGGCTGAAAATCCGATCAAAATAGGTCTCAATTTGATAGGCCTGAGACGCGCGTATGCTGGTGAGCTGATTGGTTATCGACTGCCTTAAAGCGTCGCGACCGTTGGTCCAGCCAAGGATGCCGATGATAAAACTTGATGTCAAAGTGACCAGCACAAGAAGAAGGCTCAATCTTGATTTCAAGCTGATGTTATTGAGGATGCGCGCCAATATCTGATCTCCGATTTCTAGTCCAAGTGCCGGCAAAACACAGTACGAAGTCGCAGTGCATCCTTCGTGCAGGTAAAGGTAATAAATCGGAAATTGCAAGTACAACGGGGCTGCTGATGAACAACATCATCGACACCTTTCGGTCCATCACAAACAAATGGGCAACGCCCATTGGGGTGACAAAGGTCTCTGTGACCGATAACACTTCGCCATGTCATCTGAATCAAGCTACCCTAATCGGCAACCGACGATAACGATGCGCGACGTTGCACGCGCTGCGGGTGTGTCGCGGATGACGGTTAGTCGGGCTCTTAAAAAAGACAGTCCGATCTCGCAGAAAACCCGGGAGCACATTCTCAAAGTTGTCCGGGAGATGAACTATGTCCCGGACCAAATGGCGGGTAGCCTAAGTACAAAACGTTCCGGCTTTGTTGCAGTGCTGGTTCCGTCCCTGAACAACCTGCACTTTGCTGAGACGGTGCAGGCCTTGACTGAAGAGCTGGAAAAACTCGATCAGCAAATCTTGCTGGGACATACTGACTATTCGCAGGAACGCGAAGAACGATTGGTTGAGGACATGTTGAAACGTCGCCCAGAGGCGATTGTTTTGTCTTATGACGGTCATTCGCCGCGTACGATTGCACTTTTAACCAAGGCCCAAATACCGGTTATTGAATTATGGGAGCGACCGCCGACACCGATTGGTCATGCAATAGGTTTCTCGAACTCAAAGGCTGCCTTTGAAATGACCCAGGCATTGATTGCCAAAGGTTATCGAAACATCACTTTTCTTGGCGAGGCGGACGACTGTTGGACACGCGGTGCGGCGCGGAGGAAAGGGTATCTGGACGCCATGCGCGGTGCGGGCTTATCAACGGATTTTGTGATGGAGATTGGCAAGCCGCCACTTTCTATCGAAGACGGTGCAGCCGCTACTAAGCGCTTGCTGGAGGACTTTCCCAGCACGGATTGTGTTTTCTGCGTTTCTGACGCACCCGCATTTGGTGTTTTGTCTTCCTTGGTGGCCATGGGCAAATCTGTTCCTGATGACATTGGGGTGGTAGGATTTGGTAATTTTGAAGTGTCGCGTTTCGCAACACCGACGATCACCACTGTTTCGGTGGACCCAAAAACAATCGGACGGGAAACGGGGCAGCTGATCGGAAAGCTGCTGTCGTCAGATGCTGTGCTGAGTCGAAATCTCGTCTCGGTTCCTGTTAACCTGACCTTCCGCGGCAGCACTAAGTAGCTCAACCTAATATTTTCAATATGTTAGCGAGATTATTCCCTCTTGTGTTACCGGTCACATGCTATATTGTGACCGGTAACAATTCTAAGTAGAGCCCCAATGCCGAAAATTCGACTAGAAAACTTAATCAAGCGATATGGAAATGTCGAAGTGCTGCACGGCATCGACCTTGAGATGGCTGACAACGAATTTACGGTTCTTGTGGGCCCCTCCGGCTGTGGGAAATCGACAACGCTGCGCATGATTGCGGGTTTAGAAGATGTCTCCGAGGGAGAAATCTATGTCGATGAGAAACCGATCAGCCATCTCGAACCGAAAGATCGCGACCTCGCGATGGTGTTTCAGGACTACGCGCTTTATCCCCATATGAACGTCGCCCAGAACATCTCGTTTGCGCTGCGTTTGGCCAAACGCCCAAAGAGCGAAATAGAGAGCAAAGTTCGCGATGTCGCAGCGACAGTTGGGTTAACAGAATTTCTGGATCGTAAGCCGGGTGCTCTATCTGGAGGGCAACGGCAGCGGGTGGCTATGGCGCGGGCTCTCGCCAAAGACAGCAGCATGTTTTTGTTCGATGAGCCGCTTTCTAACCTAGACGCAAAACTGCGCGGACAGATGCGGGCTGAGCTGGCACTGATGAGCCAGCGGGTTCAAAAGAACATGATTTATGTCACCCACGACCAGATCGAAGCCATGACCTTGGCTGACCGAATTGTTGTGATGCATGGTGGCTACATCCAACAACAAGGGACGCCTAAAGAGCTTTTTCAAAGGCCGGTAAACAAGTTTGTGGCTGGCTTTTTGGGAATGCCACCCATGAACTTCCTAGAGGGTGTGATCGAAGAAAGGTCAAATGGGGTCTATGTCAAAGGAGATGGGTTTGACTTGCGTCTGGAGCCAGAAAAAGCCGCAGGCGCTAAGTCACATTCTTCAAAAGAGGTGACGTTAGGTATTCGTCCCTCTGACCTAAAGTACGATCCTGATGTGGCAGCAGAAGACGCACTTCAACTTGATATCATGGTTTCGGAATATATCGGCGCGCAATCGGTGCTGTTGTGCCAGTGCGGGTCAGCCAAGGTCATGGTCGAGCTGAACTCAGACGTGCCCGTGTCTTTTGGGCAATCACTGACATTTGCGGTCAATACAAACGGGGTTCACCTGTTCGACCGCCAAAGCGAGGTCGCTTTGTAGCGGCTGTAATACTCAACATCTACGGGAGGAAAAGATGTTTAATATCTTGAAACAAACAGCACTTGGCATCGGCGTGGCAACGCTGATGGCATCAACGGCAATCGCCGATGGTCACAGCGGGCCTTATGCGCCCTATGCGGATACGACGTTGGTGGTGAATTTCCCCGCGCATCCCCACTATGATGCCGTGATGAAAATCCTGCCAGAGTTCACGAAAGAAACTGGTATCGAAGTTGAAGTCGATCAATTGCCTTACTTGAAAATGCGAGAGCGTCAAACGCTGGAACTCGCGCAGGAAGAGGGTGAATACGATCTGATCGCGTATGTGGTTTTCTCAAAAGCTGATTATGTTTATGCGGATCAGTTGGAAAATCTGGCCAAGTATTTCATGAACCCACGTCTTTCCGATCCGAGCTATGATGCCGCCGATCTGATCGACGGGTATGTCTACAATATTGGTTTTGCCGGTGGTGATCGCGGCTATCTTGAAGGTGCCACAGGTTCGCTTTTCGGAATTCCCTACGGTTCAGAGACATCCGTATTGGGCTATCGCAAGGATATCTTTGAAAAGCATGGGCTTGAGGTTCCTGAAACCTACGAAGAAATGCTGGCGCTTGCCTGCCAGATCCCTGAGTTGGAGCCAGGTATGGGCGGCCTGTCGTCACGTGCGGCCTCTGGCCACCACGCGGCACATGCGTTCTTGTTGCACCTCAACCCATTGGGCGGCGCAATCTTTGATGACGAGTGGAATCCCGTTGTGAACAATGCAGCTGGTGTTCAAGCTGCTGAGGCTCTCAAGACGATCGTAGATTGCGGCCCTGAAGGTGCCGTGAACTTCGGTTTTGGTGAGGCGCTGGGGTCATTTTTGAATGGTGACACGGCAATGTTCCTCGATACCACAGTTGTTGCAGGTCAAATAGATGATCCGGATAAAAGTAAGGTTGTTGGAAAAGTCGGTTGGGCACTGCACCCAATGGGCACAGAGCGTGCGAGCCAGACTGGCGGTTTTGGAATTGGTATTCCGGCCAATGCAGAAAACAAAGATGCCGCATTCCTGCTGATGCAGTGGTTGACGTCCAAACAGGGCGACAAGTTGGTGGCTTTGGCTGGTGGTAACCCGTCGCGGTTCTCAACCCACGCGGACGCGGACGTGAACGCAAAGTTCCCACATATGGCGACCTTTGGTGAGGCTCTGGCCTATGCTGATCCTGACTGGCGTCCGATCATCCCGGTTTGGGGTAAGATCAACGCTGATTTGGGAACCACCTTGTCCAAAGTTCTGACTGAAGGTCTCGACATCCAGGAAGCATTGGACGGCGTGGCTGAGCGGTCGAAAGCGGTTATGGAAGAGGCCGGCTACTACACCTGGAACTAATCCGGCATTTCTATGCCGTCGAGGCGCGCCGCAAGAGAGTGATGCGCCTCGGCACTTTAACCTCCGTCTTGAAAGATCCCTTCGATGCGACGTTCAGTGGCCAATCGCCTGACCCCCTACATGTTTCTAGCACCTGCTGCTGTCATCATGGCGATCGCATTGCTTTACCCGTTGGGATACATGATTTGGGGAAGCTTCCGAGATTGGAACCCGAGCCAAACGATTGGTGAAGCCGAGTTCGTTGGCCTTAAGAACTACGTCACACTTTGGAATGACCCCAACTTTCATGAAAGTCTGGGCGTTACTTTGAAATTCGCTTTCTTCGTTGTTTCTTTTGAGATGGTGATTGGTGTCGGGCTCGCTCTGTTACTGGATCGCGATATTCGCGGCATGTCGGTTCTGCGCACTTTATTTATTCTGCCGATGATGATTGCCCCTGTCGTTGTTGGCCTGATGTGGCGGTATATGTATCACCCAACCGTTGGCACTTTTAATCGGTTCCTTGAGGACATTGGCCTGCCATCAGTGGATTGGCTGGGGCAACATGCGCTTATGTCGATTATCATTGCGGATATTTGGCAGTGGACGCCGTTCATTTTCATTTTGTCTTTGGCCGCCCTACAGTCTTTGCCGAGTTCGGCACTGGAGGCGGCCCGCATCGATGGCGCAACCGGATGGCAGCAAATTGTGCACATCAAATTACCCCTGATGATGCCTGTCCTGATCGTGACCGCACTTCTGCGATTAATTGATGCCTTCAAAGTACTCGAAGTGATCCTTGTGATGACCCAAGGCGGGCCGGGTCTTTCCACAGAAATCTTGGCACTTCGTATCTCGCGTACGGCGACTGAATTCCGTGAGTTAGGCGTCGCGGCTGCGATGTCGAATTATCTATTGATGCTTCTTTTACTGCTGACGGTTGCGATGTTTGCATTCAACAGGTTGCAGGAAATCCGGGCTGCGAGAACTCGTGCCGCTGCTGAGGAGGGCGTATAATGGCTCAGTCAAACACCCGTCAAAACCCCGCCTTCTACGCAGTGATTTCTGTCCTTGTGATCATGGCAATCGGGCCGGTGCTGCTGATGTTCGTCAATTCGTTCAAACTGGATGTGGACATTATCTCGGGCAGTTCTGGATTGGTGTTCTTACCAACGATCCAAAATTACGAAAAGGCATTGTGTGATGTATTGTGGTACCAGCCTGATCATGTTGATTTCTGCTCTCTGAAGTTTGGTGGCGCCTTTATCAACTCGCTGATCATTGCATTGATCTCGACTATCCTGACGCTCGTCATAGGCTGCATGGCAGCCTATGCACTGGTGCGTTTTCGGTTCATGGGACGGGACACAGTGTCGATGTCGACATTGATGGTGCGTATGGTTCCGCCGGCTGTTCTACTTGTGCCGGTTTTTGGCCTTTGGAATAATGAGTTTTGTCTCGACAAGGATGGCCTGATCGGAGGCGCGATCCGGGAAATGGTCGGTGGTCGTGGTGATGTTTGTCTGGCGGGCACGCATTCTGGGATTATTCTGATTTATGTTGCCATGAACCTGCCATTCGTAATCTGGATCCTACAGAGCTTTATCGTTCAGGTGCCGCGTTCCTTGGAAGAGGCCGCTCGCGTGGATGGGGCCGGGCCGTTTCAGGTTTTTTTCAAAGTTGTTTTGCCCCTGATAAAACCCGGACTTGCAGCGGCAGCAATCTTTACCTTCCGTATCGCTTGGAACGAATATCTGCTGGCCTCGGCCCTGTCTGATCGGGACACCAAGACCGTGCCGATCCTGATCGTCAACAACATGTCTGAATTCAACGTCGAATGGGGGGTCATTATGGCCACAGGGATGCTGCTTGCGATCCCACCAATCATCTTCACACTCTTTGCCTCACGTCAGATTATCACTGGCATGACCGCAGGGGCGGTTAAGGGCTAATGATTGACTGGCTGTTTTCACCGATCGATCCGTTGCGCATGCATGAGGTCGGATATGCTATCTCATGGCATGCGCGGCTGATGGTTCTTGGATGGGGGGTGCTGGCCCCATTGGCAGTTCTGATGGCGCGCTACTTTAAGGTCTTGCCGGGCCAGGACTGGCCGCAGGAACTGGACAATCAGCTTTGGTGGCGCAGTCATTGGATAGGGCATAGTGCCGTATTTTTGTTGTCGGGTGTTGGATTTGTATTGGTTCTGCCAACAGATTTCAGCGCAATGAGCCTTCACAATTGGTTGGGCTACGGGCTGTTGTTTGGTGTTGTGGTTCAGGTAGCGCTCGGTCTGTTTCGGGGTAATAAGGGCGGGCCAACGGCACCACAGGCGGATGGTTCATTGCGCGGCCACCACTATGACATGACGCCGTGGCGCCGAACGTTTGAGGCGCTGCATAAATCGCTTGGCTACTGCCTTCTTATTCTTGCGGCTCTTACCATTTTGCTTGGCCTTTGGAAGGCGAATGGTCCGGTCTGGATGTGGTTGGCACTCATCGTCTGGTGGGCCGGGCTGATCGTGGCATCTATCGTGATGCAAAGACGCGGAATGGCAATAGATACCTATCAAGCCATTTGGGGTGTTGACCCTGCGCATCCCGGGAACACGGCAAAACAACCGGGTTGGGGCGTCAGGCGGATAACGCAAGGAGACACGCGTGTTCGGAGAGATTGAGGGGACCGGATTTGAGGTTCTAGAGCCTGAATTTGAAAACTGTTTCGTCGGTCATGTCAGGGTAGAACGACTTTGGACTGGTGCGCGCTGGTCCGAAGGTCCGGTTTGGTTTGCGGCAGGTCGGTATTTGCTGTGGTCCGATATCCCGAACGACCGTATATTGCGCTTCGATGATGCGGATGGGAGCGTATCCACATTTCGTCAACCGGCCAACAATGCCAATGGTCACGCCGTTGATGGTCAGGGTCGTCTGATCTCTTGTGAGCACCTGACACGCTGCGTGAGCCGGACGGAACATGATGGTTCCATCAGCGTGGTTGCGGATACGTTTGACGGAAAACGGCTTAACTCACCAAATGACGTGACCGTCAAATCTGATGGATCAATCTGGTTTACCGATCCGTCCTATGGAATCTTAACGGATTATGAAGGTGAGAGAGCCGAGAGCGAAATCGGAGCCTGCCATGTGTACCGGGTCGACCCAACCGGAGCGATCCATATCGTAGCTGATGATTATTGGAAGCCAAACGGCTTGGCCTTTTCCCCAGATGAAAGCATGCTCTATATCGCGGATACCGGCATCACCCACGATCCTGACGGGCCAAAACACATCAGACGGCATCCAGTCCATGCGGACAATACCTTAGGTCCCGGAGAGGTTTTTGCCACCTGTAGCGAGGGATTGTTCGACGGTTTTCGCGTGGATAGGAATGGTCGGATTTGGAGCTCTGCAGCGGATGGCGTGCATTGCATCAACACTGATGGCAAGTTGATTGGAAAGGTGCACGTTCCCGAAATGGTCGGGAATGTGTGTTTTGGAGGACCAAAGTTGAACCGCCTCTTTGTGTGTGGAACAACCTCGCTATATTCCGTGTTTTTGAACGTAAAGGGCGTGTCACCGGTTTAGATTTTAATCCAGTTTTAGCACATGACGGCCGATTGCGTGCAGCTCTTGTTCTAAGGTTCGTGTCCTGAAGCAATCTCACCAGATCTGCGTCATTTATTGGGAAGCCGGTTTTTGGGGTCGGGTGTGGCTGAGGGCCATATAGTATCATAAGGAATTTACCCAATTGAAATGTAAGCGGTGCGCCGCTCCCACACTTTCGGCATAGCTCGTGATCTGCGATTCAGAGGCTTCTTTGTTTTGTGGGGAGTTTCTCGATGGGAGCTACAAGCGAGTTTCTGGCAATGGTGCCGCGTCGTGCGGACGGGAAGCGGAATTGGTCGCCTGAGTTAAAGGCGTGGATTGTGGCGGAGACGTTGATCGAGGGCGAGACGGTCAAGGCGGTGGCGAAGCGATACGAGCTGATCCCCAGCACAGTGTCGGATTGGCGGCGGATGGCGCGGCAGGGCAAGCTGGTTCTGCCAAACCTGGATGGCATGGATTTTGTGCCGGTCGAGGTTGGAGCGCCTGCGCCCGTGGACCAGCCTCTGGCGGCGACATCCTCCGGCACGATTGATGTGATCAAAGGCGATGTCACCGTTCGTCTTGATACTGCGTCGCCTGCGGCGCGTATCGCCGAGATTGCAAAGGCCCTGTCCGGGTGATCACGCCATCCCACAAAGTCCGGATATTTGTTGCCAGTGATCCGGTGGACTTCCGTAAAGGCCATGATGGGCTAGCTGCTTTGGTGCAAAGCCAACTGCGCGAGAAGCCATTCGACGGTTCCGTCTATGTGTTCCGGGCCAAGCGGGCTGATCGCTTGAAGCTGATCTATTGGGACGGCAGCGGGTTGGTTATGGCGTACAAACGGCTCGAAGATAACAGCTTCACATGGCCCGCGATCAAGAATGGTGTGATGCGTCTGGAACCGGCCCAGTTTGAGGCGCTGTTCTCGGGTCTGGATTGGCGGCGCGTTCGCCCTTTGGAGGTGGCAGCGCCCTCTGCGGCGGAGTGACTCACTGGCACGTTTGCACGGGTCATTCGGCCTCAGTTTTGTTATGAGATGGGGCATGACTGTGCCTGACAAATTGCCCGATGATATCGCCGAATTGAAGGCGATCATCCGTGCGCAGCAGGATCAGAATGCGCGGCTTGAGGCGCTGGTTGCCTCCTTCAAGAAGGCGCTCTTTGGGAGCAAATCCGAGAAGATTGACCCGGCCCAATACGAGCTGGAACTTGAAGATATCGAGACAGCCATCGCGCAGGTCGAAGCCGAGATCGACGCGGACGAACGTACCGCCCCTGTGCGCCCTTCAAAACCGCGACAGACCAACCGGGGCTCACTGCCCAAGCATCTGGAACGGGTGGAAGTAGTCATTGAACCTGAACTCTCCTGCGGCTGCGGAACCGAGCGTCATGTCATTGGCGAAGATGTCAGCGAAAGGCTGGATCTCATTCCAGCCCAGTTCCGGGTGATCGTCACACGGCGTCCCAAATACGCCTGCCGGTCCTGCGAAGGCGGGATCACCCAAGCCCCGGCACCAACCCACATCATTGCAGGCGGCATGCCAACCGAGGCCACGCTGGCCCATGTGCTCGTCTCCAAATACGCCGATCATTTGCCACTTTATCGCCAGGCCCAAATCTACAGCCGTCAGGGGATCGATCTTGATCGCTCGACCTTGGCCGCATGGGTCGGCAAATCGGCATTCGAGTTGACCCCAGTCTATGATGCGCTGATGGCCGATCTGAAGCGCTCAACCAAGCTCTTCATGGATGAAACGCCCGCACCGGTTCTGGCCCCAGGGCGGAAAAAGACCAAAACCGGATACTTCTGGGCGCTGGCCCGCGATGACAGGCCATGGCATGGAGATGATCCGCCCGGTGTTGCCTTTACCTACGCGCCGGGGCGATCTGGTCAATATGCAGATAACATTTTGAGCGGCTTCAGCGGGACCCTGCAGGTGGACGGCTACGCAGGCTATAACCGCTTGCTGAAACGTCCTGCGCAGGATGTGCAGCTTGCCTATTGTTGGGCCCATGCCCGTCGCAAACTGCATGACGTCACACAATCTGGCGCGGCACCAATCGCGCAGGAAGGCTTGGCGCAAATCCAGGCGCTGTATCGCATCGAAAAAGATCTGCGGGGTCTGCCTGCCGACCAGAGATACGCTGCACGGCAGGACCGCTCAAAACCCATCATAGAAGATTTTGAGCTTTGGCTTGCCCAAAGCCGCGCCCGCGTCTCAGCGAAGTCGCCAACCGGAGAAGCCCTAAAATACATCGCCAAATACTGGGACGGGCTGATCCGGCTCCTTGATGATGGTCGCATCGAAGTCGACAATAATCCCGTCGAGCGCACGATCCGCCCCATCGCCCTCAACCGCAAAAACGCGCTCTTCGCGGGTCACGATACGGGCGCACAAAACTGGGCCGTCATCGCGTCGTTGATCGAGACCTGCAAACTCAACGCGATCGAGCCTCAGGTCTATCTATCAGGTGTCTTGACCGCCATTGCCAACGGCCACAAGCAGACGGACATCAACGCACTACTGCCCTGGAACTACGCCAAACACGTATGACCAGCGCACCGCTTACATTG
>CAKZTM010000112.1 GCA_937920555.1 uncultured Paracoccaceae bacterium
GGTCAGAAGATTGCAGAGCTTCCTGACGCGAGCGAAGCGGATGCCAATGCCGCCGTCGCTGCGGCGCGCAGTACTTTTGATGCAGGTGTCTGGGCGCAGATGGCCCCAGCTGGACGCAAGAAGGTTCTGTCAAAATGGGCGGACCTGATTGAGCAGCACGCGCTTGAACTCGCGGTTCTGGGTGTCCGCGACAATGGCACGGAAATAGCGATGGCCCTTAAGGCTGAGCCTATGTCTGCGGCGAGTACTATTCGCTACTATGCTGAGGCCATCGACAAGGTGTATGGAGAGGTCGCCCCAACCGATCCGTCCACGCTGGCGCTGATCCACAAAGAACCTGTTGGCGTGGTTGGTGCAATTGTGCCGTGGAATTTCCCGTTGATGATTGCCGCGTGGAAGATCGCGCCTGCCTTGGCCATGGGCAATTCTGTTGTGCTGAAGCCATCCGAGGTCGCGTCGCTGTCCGTGCTCCGCATGGTGGCTTTGGCCCATGAAGCGGGTTTGCCTGTTGGCGTTTTGAATGTGATCACCGGGGCAGGGCCTGTTGCGGGCCGCACGTTGGCACTGTCGATGGATGTGGATGTATTGGTCTTCACCGGCTCTGGCGGTGTTGGACGCAAGCTGATGGAATATGCCGCACAGTCTAATCTGAAGCGCGTTTATCTCGAACTTGGTGGGAAATCCCCGCATGTCATTTTTGACGATGCGAAAGATCTGGATCAGGCGGCAAAGGCGGTTGTTGGCGGGATTTTCCGCAATTCAGGGCAAGTGTGTATCGCGGGATCGCGGCTTTTGGTGCAGGACAGCATCCATGACGCCTTCGTCGATAAGATTGTCGTACTAACCGAGAAGATGCGCGTGGGTGATCCGCTGGATATGAACACGCAGATCGGGGCGGTCAGCTCTGCTGGGCATCTTGAGAACGTGCTGTCCACTTTGGACGGTGTGAAATCCATCGCGACTGGCGGCAAGCGTATCCTTGAAGAGACCGGTGGCAGCTACATGCAGCCAACCATCGTGACGGATATGGGGTCCGATGATCCGCTGGTCTGCAATGAGGTTTTCGGCCCGGTTCTGACCGTTACGCGGTTTACGGATGAGGCAGACGCGATTGCCAAAGCCAACGATACTGAGCTGGGGCTCGCCTCGGGTGTTTGGACGTCCGACCTTGGCCGTGCGCACCGGATGATTGCGGCGCTGCGGGCAGGGGTTGTGCATGTGAACACCTATGGCGGTGCTGACAATACCGTGCCGCTTGGTGGCTATAAGCAGTCCGGCAATGGGCAGGACAAATCGCTGCATGCGATTGAAAAGTTCATCAACAAAAAGACGGCGTGGATCAAACTGTGAGCACGTCAGACCAAGCTTCGCAGGACTTGTTCCTGTTTGATAACGCAGAGGGCATCGCACCTGACGGTGGCTTCAAAAGCGAATGCCCGCCTGACAAAAAGGTGAAGGTGGAAGACCTGTTCAAATTCTCGCGCGGGCGCGGGGATTTGCCTGTGTCGGTCGTCGCTGCTGGGTTGGCTGGCTTTTTCTTCATCTTCTTCTGGACGCAAACAGGCTGGGGCGACCGGGATTTGCCGGATGAATTCGGCACTTATTTGGCGCATCAATTTGGATTGGTCGAAATTGAGGGCCGCGTGTCGCGCTTGGGCCGTATCTTGAAACAATCTTGGGTCGCCCCGATGCTGTGCCTTTTGGTGCTGGTGCCAGCGGCGCTTTGGAATCTGCGCTCCTCGCTCAAGGAACATAACTGGCGCAAACGCTTTTTGTTGCCGACCAGTGCGTATTTTGAATTGACGAAATACGCGGCCGCGCTGGAATTTGTGGCCTATTTTATCATCTACACAGTCTTAGTCCCTTTGCTGGGGTATCTCGTGTCTACATTGTTAATGGGCACCTTGTTACCGTGGCGTCTGGGTTATCGCGGCCGCACATGGTTCCTGCGTAGTCTTGTCACGAGTTTTGCGGTCGTGATCGTTTTTCGCACACTTCTTCAAATCAAAACGCCGGTGTCGATCTGGCTTTATGATCAGCTGCCGACCGCGTTGCGTGGTTTCATGCTGACCTACTTTTAGGGTCGGACCCATGGACGCGTTTCTTCTTGGACTTCAAAGCTTGATGGTGCCATCCGTCCTGATAGCGATTGTGATTGGGTCTGTGGGCGGCGTGATTATTGGGGCGGTGCCCGGTATTGGCCCTGCGATTGCGATCGCCATTCTGTTGCCTGCAACCGTGTTTCTGGACGATCTGGTCAGTTTGGTTTTGTTGCTCGGCGTCTATGGGTCGTCGATGTATGGCGGGGCCATTCCTGCGATCTTGATCAACACGCCCGGTACGCCGGTGAACGCGCTGACCACCTATGACGGCTACGCAATGACACGGCGGGGTGAGGCATCGCAGGCCTTGTCGCTCGCTTATTCTGCGTCCTTCATCGGTGGGTGTTTTTCAATATGCATGGCGCTGATCGCCTTGTTCGTCTTTGGCCCCTATTTGCGCGACCTTGGCGCGTTGTTTGGGCAGCGCGACATCATGATGGCGGCGATCTTGGGAGCCGTGCTTTTGATCGCCGCGCATCGGCAGACCATGGGTATTGCGGCGATGTTGTTCGGGTTCGGCTTTCTGATCGCGATGGTTGGACGTCAGTCGAGCCGGGGAATTGATCGGTTTACCTTTGACATCGATTATCTCTATTCGGGGTTTAACCTGATTGTGGTGATCGTTGGCATCTTCGCCCTCAGCCAAGCGTTGAACCTGATGGTGGGCAAGGATGATGATCCGCCCGAGGCCCGCATCACTGGCGGTCTGCTAAGTGGGTTCAAGGAACTGGCACGCAACAAGATCGTCGCCGCCTGTTCTGCCTGTTATGGCACGATCATGGGTATCATCCCCGGTGTGGGCGAGTTTGTCGCGCAGTTCTTTAGCTATTCCACCGCGCGTGCACTGTCGAAAGAACCCGCACGGTTCGGCCACGGATCTTCCGAAGGTCTGATCGCATCGGAGACATCAAACAATGCGGTGCCAGCTGCGGCGATGATCCCGCTGCTCGCCCTCGGCGTTCCGGGCGAGGCGCTGACGGCGATGATGATGGTTGTGTTCTTTGACGCAGGCATCAAGCCGGGGCCGGATATTTTTGAGAACAACCCTGATTTCCTGTTCAGCCTGTTCACAGCACTACTGATCATCAACGCGCTGGTGCTGCTGACGCTGCTGGTCTCAACCAAGTACATCGCCAAGATGATCTATATCCCCAATCGGTTCTTGGGGGCCTTCATTATGATCCTGTCCTTCGTCGGGGTCTATTCGATCCGCAACAGCCTGACAGACTGCGTGTTTGCGGTGATCTTTGGCTTCATTGGCTATGTCTTGCGCCGCCTTGACTGGCCGTTGGTGCCGATCGTGCTGGGCCTTGTTCTAGGGTCCATTATTCTCGAACGCCTCACCGCGGGCTCTGGCCAGATCCGATCGGCCATCGACCTTATCAATCGCCCTGTGTCGGGCACACTCTTTGTGGTGATCCTCTTGGTCATTGGGTTCATCATTTGGACGTCTCTGAAAAACAGACGCACTGACTATCAAAATTGACCAAAAACATGGGAGTAAAGAAATGAAGAAATTCGCAACGGTTGCTGCTCTTGCAGCGACAACAGTTCTTACCGGCACATTGCCGGCGCTGGCTGAATATCCTGATAGCCCTGTACAGTTCATCGTGCCATGGCCTCCGGGTGATTTCGAAGACATCCTGACACGGATGATTGCCGCAGAATTCCAGGAGCAGACCGGCCAGTCTGCATCTGTCGTGAACCGTCCCGGAGGCGGCGACGGCCCATTCCCCGGCGCGCTTGAAGTGCTGGAAGGTCCAACTGACGGCTCCGTTGTTGGGTCTTTCGTGATTGGTGTGCCAATTGTTGGCCCGGCCATCGACATTGGCATCGAAGAAGACAGCTTTACGCCAGTTGGTATCTTCCTGACATATCCGTTCGTGCTGGCCGCATCTGGTGATGCGGGATATTCCAACATGACCGAGCTGGCAGCTTACGCTCAAGACAACGATGTTGTTCTGGGCCACTTCGGCGCGGGTCTGACGCCAACACGCGCCTCTTTTGCGGCTGCCAAGTTGATGGACTTTGAATTTGCCGATGACGCGGCCTTCGATCTGCTTGACTGCAACACCCTGTCGTCTGGCGATGCGGATGTGATTAACACGACGCTGGCGCTGATCGAGCCTTGCCTCGATGATATCAACATTCTGGCCAACATCGGGTCCGAGCCGATTGCCAAGCTCGATGGTGTTGAAACTCTTGCAGCGCAATCTGGTGTGAACGACATCGAATTGTGGAACGGTCTGTTCGTCAAGAAAGGCACATCTCAGGAAGTCATCGACAAGCTGTCTGAAATTGCAAGCTCCACAATGGCCAGCGACGAAGCACAACAGCTGATGACTGAAACAGGTGCGCGTGTTTACTGGCAGGGGATGGATGAATCCGCCGCCCGTATCGAAACAGATCGCGCGAAAAGTGACGAGCTGGACGCGATTATCGCACAGTAAACAAGCGATCGGGGCGGCGGGCAAGCTTGCCGCCCCACCCACAAGGAAAGCCGCGATGAAACGTATTAAGCTGGGCATACTTCAAACCAACCACGACAAAAGCGTCGAGGTCGGTGATGCCTTTCCCGATGACGCTCACCGCTTTCGCGATCTGTTTGACGCGCAGGAAGACCGGTTTCAATATCGAGTTTATATGACTATCGGCGGCGAGGTTCCTCAAGACCTTGATGAACAAGACGCCTTCATGATCACAGGCAGCCCGCTGAGTGTGCTGGATAAGCACGTGTTCACCGATGATCTGATGGATTTTATCCGTCGTTGTGATGCGGCGAAAAAGCCACTTTTGGGGGCCTGTTTTGGCCACCAAGCCATTGCGCTGGCTTTGGGAGGTAAAGTTGAACGGTCCGATGCGGGCTATAACGTTGGCATCGAAGAGACCACGTTTCACGCCCATAAAAACTGGATGACACCAGCACGCGACAGCCTGCCGCTGTATGTGTTCCACGAAGACCAAGTGACTGAACTGCCCGAGGGCTGCACCCTGTTGGGTTCAAGCGCGAAGTGCAAAAACGCCAGCTTTGCAAAGGGCGATCACATCTTCACGACACAGGCCCACCCCGAATTTTCCCATGAGTTCATGTCATGCGTTTTGCGCTTCACCGAAAGCAAAATGCCCCAAGATGAGGCCCGCGCCGCTTGGGACAGTATGACCAACTCTCAAGACGGCCAGGTGTTTGGCACATGGTCCACGAACTTCTTCAAGAAAGCGATGCAAAATGCATGATGATGGACATTTGAACCTGCTGGACCACGACAGCTTTGCCCATGGCGTGCCCCACGCCACCTTTGCGCGGTTGCGCCGCGAAGACCCGGTGTCATGGAACGACGGCAACGACGAATTCAAAGGCTTCTGGAACCTGACGCGCCACGCGGATATTGCCGTGGCCAATAAGGAAAATCAGATTTTCAGCTCGGCCCAAGGGATCCGCATGGAGGACCAGAACCACGAAGAGTATATGGCTCGGCGGACCTTTCAGGAAACTGATCAGCCGGAACATTCAACGACACGCCGCACGGTCAACCCGAACTTTGCCAAGCCGACTGTCGCGAAGTTCGAAACCCTGATCCGCGAATTGGCCTCGGACATCTGTGACAAGACACTAGCCAAGCCAGAATTTGACGCAGTGGGCGGGATCGCCAAGCAGCTACCAATGATGATGCTGGGCCGCATCCTTGGCGTGCCTGACGAAGACCTTGATTGGTTGGTGGAAAAGGGTGACGCGCTGATCGGAAACTCTGACCCTGATTTCACGCAGCACGTCGTCGACAAGATGGACACCAGCGCATACCGCATGATGCCGTTCCGCAGCCCTGCCGGTGTTGAACTTTATGACTACGCCGAAGATCTTTTGCAGAACCGCCGCGCCGTTGCGGAAGAAGGTATTCTGGCGAAGATGATGCGCGACGAAAACGGGCTGAAGGAGTTGGACTTCAAGAATTTCTTCTGCCTTTTGGTCGCCGCTGGCAATGACACCACCCGCTATTCTATCGCAATGGCGCTGAACCTGCTGGCCCATAACCCGGACCTGATTGCGCAGTTGAAGACAGGCAAATACTGGGACACTTGCGCGGATGAATTCGTGCGTCTTGCCTCACCCACCATGCATTTCCGGCGCACGGCGACGCAGGATTTTAAAATGCACGACAAGACCATCCGCGAAGGGGACAAGGTGCTGTTATGGTTCGTGTCGGGCAGCCGCGATGAAGAAGTGTTTGAAAATCCCAACGACTGCCTTTTGGGCCGTTCACCAAACCGGCACGTGGCCTTTGGGCAGGGTGGAATTCACGTCTGCCTTGGTATGCATTTGGCCAAGCTGGAAGTGCGCATCGCGCTCGAAGAATTGGTCAAGCGCATAGACACGTTCGAAGCGCTTGAGGCACCTACCTGGACGCGCTCCAACTTCATCTGCGGCGTGAAAAAGCTGAACGTGCGCGCAACAAAGGCGGCCTAAGACATGAGCGATATTACCCGGACCAGGGCAATGTTCTGCGATATGCTGAACCTGCCGCGCGGCAAATACGTACCTGTTGACGTGGCCGCAGGCGGGAGCATTGGTTTTGCCCGCGGTGCTTTCGCCGTGTCGTATGATCGTGATCTGGTAACAGTGCCAGGTTGTGGCGTCTACGATGGTCTGCCTGACATGGATCTGGAACTGGACGCCGACCGCCGCAAAGGCTGGCAGGCGGGGACAGAGATTGCCTTGGGTGATCTGCATGTCAATGACGCGCCCTTCGGACTTTGCCCACGCAGTACTGTGAAACGCGCGATCAAAGGGTGGACCGATCTGGGCTTTAGTCCGATGATTGGCCTGGAGACAGAGGCCTATATTTTCCAACGCGATGAAGACGGCATCTGGCGCCCCTATGACACGCCGGGTGCGTTTGTGTATGGCACAGGACCGGAAAACGACCCTAAAAGCGTGATGGATGATATTTGGGAAGCGGCCTATAAGGCCGGTATCCCAATCGAAAGCATGAACGGCGAATTTGACAACGGCCAGTTTGAGCTGACCTTGCGCTTTGATCAAGCCTTGAAGGCCTGTGATGATGCTTTCCTGCTAAAGACCATGGCGCGTGAAATCGCGTTGAAGAAAGACCTGCTGTTGACCTTCTTGCCAAAGCCAATCCCTGATCGGGGTGGCTCTGGCTTGCATGTCAACTTCAGCTTTTCCGACAAGAACGGCAACAATCCGATTGCCCCGACAGGAGAGTTGTCGGATTTGGCAAAGCACGCGATGGCTGGTTTGATCCATCACCATGAAGCTTTGGCGGGTCTGCTGGCGACGACGGTGAACAGTTATGACCGTTTGGCTGCGGGCAGCCTTGCGGGCTATTGGGCGAATTGGGCCGATGATCATCGTTTGGTCACAACCCGCTGTTCGACGAAATCCGCCAAATCCGCTCGGCTTGAACATCGCATGTCCGATTGTGCCACAAACCCCTATCAGGCCGTCGCCGCCGTGTTGCAGGCCGCCCGTCTTGGGTTTGAAGGCAAGCTGCCTTTGCAGCCGCCTGAGGACCTTGATGGCTTGGAAAATGTCCGTGAAAAGCGGCACATTCCCTCCGGTCTGCACAAGTCGATGAACGCTTTGGACAAGGACGAGGTGCTGCGCAAAGCGATCGGCGAGGCGTATTGCGACGCGCTTTTGTATCTCAAGCGGGATGAGTTTAAGCGTTTGCTTGGTAAAAGCGTTGATGACGTCCGCGATTTCTATCTGCCCTTCATCTAGAAAGGTCTGTCTATGTCTGGTGTTATCGTGATTGGAGCGGGGCAAGCGGCTGCCTCCTTTGCTGCAAAATACCGCAGTCTGGACGCGGACACGCCCCTGACCATCTTCGGCGATGAACCCGTCATTCCTTACCAGCGTCCGCCGCTGTCCAAGAAATACGCGACGGGTGAAATGGAGAAGACGCAGCTCTTCCTGCGGCCAGAAAGCTGGTATGCGGATCAAAATATCGACCTGCAAACCAACGTGATGGTTACATCCATCGACCGTGCGGCGCGTGTGGTTCATCTGTCGGACGGGCGAACAGCGCCTTGGTCGAAACTGATGATTGCCACAGGTTCGCGGGTGCGTGAATTGCCGGGTACCGTCACGCAGGGGCTGTCAGGCGTGCATTACGTGCGCACCTTGGCCGATGCGGATCGCTTTGGGACCGAATTGCAGGAAGGCCGCCGCGTTGTCATTGTTGGTGGTGGGTATATCGGGCTTGAGGCGGCTGCCGTCTGTGCGGCCAAAGGCATGAAGGTGACATTGGTTGAAGCCTCCGAGCGGATCTTGCAACGGGTTGCCTGTGCCGAGACATCGGACTGGTTCCGGGCGCTGCATACGTCTGAGGGTGTCGATATTCGCGAAGGCACTGGCCTGTCCCACTTTGACGGCAAAGACGGTGCTTTGACGGGCGCGGTGCTGGCCGATGGTACGACGATTGACGCCGATGCTGCTGTGGTTGGTATTGGGATTATCCCGAACACCGACCTTGCGGCTGACGCGGGTCTGACCGTCGACAATGGTATCGTTGTGAACGGGCAATGCCAGACGGATGACCCTGATATTTACGCGGCAGGTGATTGTGCTGTGACGGGGTTCAAGGGGCTGCCAACCCGTTTGGAATCTGTGCCCAACGCGATTGATCAGGCGACCGTTGCCGGGACTCATGCCGCGACCGGGGATGTTCCAAACTATGTCGCCAAGCCTTGGTTCTGGTCGGATCAATTCGACGTCAAACTGCAAATCGCGGGACTGAATCGTGGGTACACGGATGTGGTGACGCGGGCAGGGGACACACCCCGGTCTGGGGCACATTTTTACTATGCGGGTAATCAGCTGCTGGCGATTGACGCGATGAACGCGCCGCGTGTCTATATGATCGGCAAGCGGTTGATTGAGGCGGGCAAGAACATCCTACCCGCGCAAGCCGCAGATACAGCGTTCGACCTTAAGTCTTTGATGTGAGCTAATGCTCTGCCGCATCGGCGGCGGCGCGGCGCATGCCGTTGGCAAAAAAGCGTCACAGCGATCTCGGTTGCGATGAACCGCGCGCCGATCTTTACGCAGTCTGTTTGTAGCGTCTTATCGGTGGTCAGGATGCCTGCGGGTTTGCCTGCGCTCTCGACCATCGGCACCAACAGCGTTTGCGCCCCGGCCTCCAGATATTGCTTGATCAACCACGTCTCGCCAATCGGAGGGCGCACGACCGCGTGGCTGGGCAGGCCGTCAAGAATCTGCAACTGCGCCACGACGCTACGCAGATCGTTGGGCGCATGTTCAGCATCGACCACGACCCAATCAAACCCGGTAGAGCCGCTGATTTCGGCCAAATAGTGTTCAGCCAGCCCAAGCCAGCATCCGATTTGCATTTCACCGGCATGAATGGCCGCTTTAAACGGGTTCTTGGGTGCGGGCATAGATCAGGCTTGTTCTGCGGGAATGATAAACGTCATCCCGTCCATAGCATCAGTCACTTTGATCTGACAGGATAGACGCGATGTGTCTTTGGGTTCCCATGCGAATTCGAGCATGTCACCTTCCATGCCGTCTGCCTCGGGCAGGTCCGCGCCGTCCTGCACATAGACATGGCAGGTCGCGCAGGCGCAGGCCCCCGCCGCATTCAGCCGTGACGCCCGGCACGTTATTGTTCATGGCGGCTTCCATCACGGACAGGCCGGTTGCGACGTTGACTTGATGGGTGGTCCCATCTGCAGACAGGAAATTAATTTTGGGCATTCGGAGGCTCCGCCGTTCAATTTAACTTAACATGTTAAATACATGCGGCACTCTGACCCCGTCAACTTTTTTATTAACATGTTAATAAAAAGCCGACCCGTATACGCCCATCAGTCCTGTTTGATTGGATCCAACATGGACAAGAGATCGAGTAAGGTTTCATAGTTATCGGCCCCCAAGGTCTTTTTGAGATCGGTCACGATTTCCAAGGACTGCGCCTGTCGATCATCAATGATCTTTTGGCCCGCTGTCGTGATCTCAATGAATTGTCGCCGTCTGTCTTTATCGTCGCGCGTTTGGGTGATGAACCCTTTGTCCCGCAGCGTTGATGCAATCCGGGTCAGACTGGGGAACAGCAGGCTGGCGCGTTCGGCCAATGTCTTGGCATCCATCCTTCCGTGTTCGGCCAGCACCCGCAGGACGCGCCATTGCTGTTCGGTGATGCCGGTTTCCGTTAACATATCTCGGATCGGGGCCATCACGCCTTCGCGCGCGCGAATCAATGCGATAGGCAAGGATCGGTCTGTTGTAGGCAGGCGCTTGGTCATATGCGATTCATTACGTGTTCGTGGTTGACAACTCAACGTATCCATTATTTAACTTAGCAACAATTAACATGTTAAGGAAATAGCGTGCCGCATTTTCACATAGACTATTCCGCCAATCTCGACGGTGTGATTGATATGAGTGCTTTGTGCGAAACCATCCGGGCGACAGCGGCTGAGATCGAGACCTTTCCAACAGCTGGCATTCGCGTCCGGGCTACGCGTGTTGACTATCTGGCAATGGCGGATGGAAACCCCGAACATGGGTTCATTGATCTGTCGATCCGTCTGCGCGAAGGCCGTCCGCAAGATGTGAAAGAATACGCGATTGCGCGTGTCTTTGCCGCCTTAAAAGATTTCATGGCCCCCGCGATGGAGACCCATTCCATCGCCCTGTCCGCCGAGATGCGCGACATCGACGCCGCCCTATCCCCGAAATTCGGAAATATCCGTGACCACATGGAGACCACTCAATGAGCGCTTTGAACGACAATATCACAAAACTGTCCGGCTATCTGGTGCGTTTCAAAAGCACCGGCATTCAAAACCGCATCGCAGGTAAAGACATGCCCGGCGCGGGTGGGGTGTTCCACAACACGTCCCCCGTAGACAAGTCTGTGATTTGCGATGTGGCGCACGGCACCGCCGACGATATTGATGCCGCAGCCAACGCCGCGCATGATGCTTTTGCGGCGTGGCGCGATATGCCCGCGGGTGAGCGTAAAAAGGTTATGATTCGCATCGCCGAAGGGATCGAGGCCCGCGCTGAAGAAATCGCCCTTTGTGAATGCTGGGACACCGGACAAGCGTTCAAATTCATGTCCAAGGCCGCGCTGCGCGGGGCGGAAAACTTCCGCTATTTTGCTGATCAGGTCGTGCAGGCCCGTGACGGTCAGCACCTGAAATCTCCGACCTTGATGAACATCACCACCCGCGTCCCCATCGGTCCGGTTGGCGTCATTACTCCGTGGAACACGCCGTTCATGCTGTCTACATGGAAAATCGCGCCCGCCTTGGCGGCTGGCTGCACAGTTGTGCACAAACCTGCTGAAGCCTCGCCGCTGACGGCCCGTTTGCTTGTTGAAATCGCCGAAGAGGCAGGCTTGCCACCGGGCGTGCTGAACACCGTCAATGGTTTTGGTGAAGGGGCGGGTAAAGCACTTTGCGAACATCCCAAGATCAAGGCGATTGCCTTTGTCGGGGAGAGCCGCACGGGCAGTCTGATCACCAAGCAAGGGGCCGATACGCTCAAGCGCAACCATCTTGAGTTGGGCGGCAAGAACCCTGTTATTGTGTTCGATGATGCTGATCTGGATCGTGCTTTGGATGCGGCGATCTTCATGATCTACTCGATCAATGGCGAACGTTGCACGTCCTCCTCGCGCCTGCTGATCCAAGACACGGTGCGCGAAGAGTTCGAGGCCAAGTTGATTGAACGGGTCAACAACATCAAAGTTGGCCACCCGCTGGACCCAGCGACGGAAATCGGTCCGCTTGTCACCGAAGAGCACTTTAACAAAGTGACCAGCTACGTCGACATCGCCAAGGAAGACGGTGCAACTGTGGCTGCTGGTGGCGTGACCGTGGGCGATGAGGGCTACTTTGTCCGCCCGACACTGTTCACCCAAGCCAATAACCAAATGCGTATCGCGCAAGAGGAGATCTTTGGCCCCGTCCTGACGTCGATCCCGTTCAGCACCGAGGAAGAGGCGCTGCACATCGCCAATGACATCCCTTACGGCCTGACAGGTTATGTCTGGACCAATGACCTGACCCGCGCCCTGCGCTTCACCGACAAGCTTGAGGCGGGGATGATTTGGGTCAACTCCGAAAACGTCCGCCACCTGCCGACGCCGTTCGGCGGTGTGAAGGCTTCGGGCATAGGCCGCGACGGCGGCGACTGGTCATTCGAATTCTACATGGAACAAAAACACATCGGCTTCGCCACCGGTCAGCACAAAATCACAAAATTGGGAGCGCTCTGATGCCCGTACCTGCACCAAATCTATACCCTGACTTTAACACAGTCCGCCTGAGCCATGTGTGCCTGAACGTGCGTGACCTTGCTGCGTCTAAAAAGTTCTACACCGAAATCCTGGGCCTTCAGGTCACGGATGAGAGCGACAGCCATATCTATCTGCGCGCTATGGAAGAACGCGGGCACCACTGTGTGATCCTGCAAAAATCCGACCAGCCCGGCACGGTCGAGGTGATGGGTTTCAAAACCTTCGATGAAGCTGACCTGGACAAGGCAGAGACCTATTTCAAAGGCAAAGGTCGCCCGACAGAATGGGTTGAGCGCCCCTATCAGGGCAAGACCCTGCTGACGTCTGACAACATGGGTATCCCGCTTGAGTTCTATCACAAGATGGATCGCCTTGAACCGATCCACCAGAAATACGCGCTCTATCGCGGCGTAAAACCCTTGCGGATCGACCATTTCAACTGTTTCAGCCATGACGTAGATGCGTCGGTTGAATTCTACTCCGACTTTGGGTTCCGGGTGACGGAATACACCGAAGATGAGGATAGCAAGAAGCTTTGGGCGGCATGGATGCACCGCAAAGGCGGCGTGCATGATATGGCCTTTACCAATGGCACTGGCCCACGCATGCACCATGTTGCATTCTGGGTGCCGACGCCGCTGAACATTATCGATCTGCTCGATCTGATGGCGACGACGGGCTATGTTGACAATATCGAGCGCGGTCCCGGTCGCCACGGCATTTCCAACGCGTTTTTCCTCTACATCCTCGACCCTGATGGTCACCGGATTGAGATTTACTGTTCTGACTATCAGACCGTTGATCCTGATCTTGAGCCAATCAAATGGGATCTGACAGACCCGCAGCGCCAGACGCTCTGGGGAGCTGCGGCACCTGAAAGCTGGTTTAAGCACGGGACGAAATTCGTCGGTGTCGACACCAAAGCCTCGGACATCAAAGCAAGCCCGATCATCGCACCATGACATTGACCCTGAAAAATCCGAACTTGTTGCGCGAAGCGGCCCTTGTTGGTGGGCGTTGGATTGACGCAGATTCATCAGGCATCGCCGTCACCAACCCTGCCACGGGTGCTGTGATTGGCCATTTGCCAAATCTGGGCGCGACCGAGACCCAAGAGGCGATTGATGCCGCAGAGGTCGCCCAAAAAGACTGGGCCAAGCGCACCGCAAAACAACGTGCAGATATCTTGCGGCGTTGGTTTGAGCTGATGATGGCCAATCAGGCCGACTTGGCCGGGATATTGACCGCCGAGCAAGGGAAACCCTTGGC